>NZ_AMFQ01000123.1:0-8965 GCF_000335555.1 Acinetobacter sp. WC-743
GGAGCCTGTAAAAACTTCTGTGTAAATGTCGCTTAAATGAAAGCGTCTAAACGACCTTCAAATTCGATCATAAACCGACTCATAGCAGCACGCCAATCCCGAATTGGCATATTCCACTTTTTTGATGCAGCTTCAATTGCCAAATAGATTACCTTTCTGACCGAGTCATCGGTTGGAAAGAGCTTACGCTTCTTGATTGCCTGCCGAATCACACTATTTAGTGATTCAAACTTGCGGAGCAATACTCCTCAGGTGGTGTAAATCGCTTTACGAATATCTGCTGGATAAGCAAACAAGGTATTTAGGTTCTGCCAGTGCCCGTACCAAGATTTGCTAATCTGCGGGTATTTATCATCCCATGTGCTCGCAAAGACTTCTAATGCCTGCAAGGCAGACTCTTCAGTAACAGCTTGATAAATACGCTTCAAGTCACTGGTGACGGCTTTATAGTCCTTCCAACTCACATATTTCAAACTGTTGCGTACCATGTGGATAATACATAGTTGAATGCGTGTTTGTGGGTAGACGGTAGTAATCGCATCAGGAAAGCCTTTCAAACCATCTACACAGGCAATCAGAATGTCTTGTACACCACGATTCTTTAGTTCTGTTAGAACGGACAGCCAGAATTTGGCACCTTCATTCTCGGCGATCCACATACCCAGCAGTTCTTTGTGACCCTCAAGGTTAACACCCAATGCTAGAAAGACAGCTTTGTTAATAACGCTGTTGTCCTGTCTGACCTTCACCACAATGCAATCAAGGTACACGATGGGGTAAATGTTATCGAGTGGGCGATTCTGCCACTCAATCACTTGCTCTTTAACCGCATCTGTCACCTTGGAAATCAAACTAGGAGATACATCTGCATCGTATAGTTCTTTGAATGTACTGACGATTTCACGGGTGGTCATGCCTTTGGCATACAGCGATAGGATTTGGCTATCCATGCTGGTGATTCTGGTTTGGTGTTTCTTCACCAATTGTGGTTCAAATGTACCATCACGATCACGTGGGGTATTCAGCTCAAACTCACCATCACCCGTGAGTAGTTGCTTCTTACTGTAGCCATTACGTGCATTGCCTTTGGCACTAGGCTGGTGACGCTCATGCCCTAAATGCTCAGTGAGTTCTGCATTTAGGGCTGTTTCAACGGTAAGTTTCTTTAGAGCTTTACTGAATTCATTCAGGTCAGAATCTGTTTTTAGGTTTTTGGCAAATTCTTTTGCCAGTGCCATCAATTGACTGTGATCCATTGTGGATGTCTCCATCTATCCCTATTACAGGGTACTAAGATTTGGACATTTACACAGTTTTATTTACAGGCTCTTTTTAATCATTTGAACTTTATAAAGTACCTTATAAATAAAAGGTCTTTTTTCAAATTAAAACCAACTCAAGCGATCTATTTTCCAATTTAACATTTAAAATAGATAGCATCTTATAAACCTTAAAATACTAAAAAAATATACCTACAATAATTTGCGAATAAACATTTAAATTAGAATTTCCAAGTTGCAACCCACCCTTAGAAACATTGTTTTTCGGTTTAAAAAATCCAATTAATGGACTGATAAAATAGTGTTCTTTAATCATCCATTTTGTAAATATGTCTATTTCACGCCCACTATAATCATATGTAGACTTATTTATACTATTAAAGTTAAAATAAGATATCCCTAACTCTAATCCTTCTAAAGGGAATATACTTGCACCTAAATAATGCACTCTTAAATTAGTACTAAATGGCCCACCATAATTCGCAGCAACCTCACCTTGGAACCATGTACCATAGGTACCATTAGAGCCATAGAAAAGTGGATCATATTGTTCTGAAAACTGACTATATCTATAAATCAAGTTCGGGCTTCCCAAGACTTTATCAAGTTTAAAATTGGTTTGTAGGTACCAGGCACTTTCTTCCTTGTTTTGTATTGAATCTTGATAGGCATATTCACCGGAAAGCAACAAATAATCAGTTCCAACATTATTTACAAAACGCAAACTTACGGTGTCCATATTACGTCGATCTTTTAATCCAAGAGTTTTTGTTAGCAGTTGATCTTGGTTCAGTCCTCGAATCCATGTCAAACCAAAGACATTTTGATCACTCACATTTTCTAGAGTCATCGCTGCTAATTCTGTTTTAGCCTGGGCTTTATTGTCTGATTTCAACCACATTAAATCACTTCTTATACCCTCCTCTCCCCCCAGGGAGATCTTTGCAGTTTGAGCAAACGATTTTCTTGCAGCTAAATAATATGCACCACCTCTGGAAATATCTACGCCTACATCTGCATTACCATAATTAAACATATCCCCCAACAACAGAAAACCTTCTCCAATTCTTATAGACTGTTTCCCAACAGATAAACCTAGACCATTTTGTCCTAAAATTGGAATTAAATTACCAGACTTCCATCCAATACTAGCATTTTCAATATTTGTTTTACGTTCACTACCTCGGGTTATTCCTGCAGCATCCCCATCCCCCCATGTAGCAGAACTGATCAAGTCAAATGTTCCATAAAGATGGCTATCACTTTTTAATTTTTGATCAAGAGTAAAACCATATTTTGCATACCCCTCTTGCCATGAAGAATTGCCAATCTGTTTATTACCCATTACATTATAGTTTTCTTGGCTATGCATGGCCGCACTAATAGCTTCAAGATTTAAATTAAGTTTTAGTCCATTATTATCATATATTTCTTCAGCATATAATGATATAGAGTACATATTTAATATCAAAGCTGTTGTGATGCTAAATATATGATGAATAAATTCTCTCATTTTCTTTAGTGTCTCTTCGATAATTTCGAAATTACTTTTTATTTTTTTCATAGATTCACCTTAACAAATCATTTATTTTGGTTCAAATTGAGACTTTGATAAATATTCTTTAATTCTAGGTCTGATTATTTTCTCTTAAAATTAACCATCTATCAGTTTCAATAACAAACCTCATTAAACTCCGTAAATAAAGCTGATAAAATTAATATTTTAATTGATATTTTTAATGCATTTATAGATATTAAGAATATCTTTAATAATGCATCTTACAAATAGTGAATTCAGGCGATAGTAATGAGTTTCCTTGCCACAATCAAAATAATTAAATTTTATTCATCAGCTTTCACTTATCATATTAATAGCTTTAATTTTTATCAGAATTCAATATATACTAAATTCCTAAGCCAACTGTTGAATTACAGATTTTATCCCACCAAACAAGATTTGATGATTAAGCTATTATTGAGTTATTTCAATATTAAAAATACTGATCTCTTAAAGATATATAAACAACATACATATGATTCTGATTTAGAAAAGTTTCCAATAAGGACAACCTTCCTAAATCTTTAAAACTTATATCTGCTGTTTAAGAATTTTTCGCTTATAGGCTCTCCAAGTAATCGCCCACTTTTCAGGATCTTCCATTTCAGCTTCATTAACACGATGTACAACTTGACAGTGAGGTGCAGTTTTGACAATTTCAGGATGGCTGTATGCTTCGTCAATAATAATTTCTAATACATCAACCCACTTATCCAAATCTTCTTTTGACCACATTTCACCTGCTTCAGGTGTGAAAGGTTGAGGCACTAGCCATGGTTCATGTGAGAGCCAATAAGCATCTATCCCAAAATCTGTCATACGTGCTTGAATATCAAATGTTGTAACCCCTGTATCTTCAAATAGTTTCTGTACACTAAACCTTGTCATTTCCAAACGGCGCACTTTAAGGTGTTCGTGTGAACGATTAACGCCTCTTAGGGTCATTAAACGTTTTTCCATATAGTTATTGCCCAAAACTGAAAGGTCTGCTGCCTCTTTAATGCCCTCAAGTCCCATTGCAAGAGTCCAAGCATAAGCCTTTATAATGATTGGAATATTACCTAAGAATTCACGAACTTTTTCAATAGCATAGGGTGCATCTTGTTTTAAATGATAGTGTTTACCATCAAATGTGACTTGTGGTTTAGGTAAAAATTGAGCCAGCTCTTCACTACAACCATAGGCACCTAATGCTGGACCACCCCCACCTTTGGGTACACCAAAAGTTTTATGTAACATAAACATACAAGCATCAAAACCAAGCTCTCGTGCCCGAATTCGTCCCATTACACCATTAAAGTTTGCATGATCGTAAAAGCATAAACCACCAGCATCATGTACAATTTCAATCCATTGTTTAATGTTGGGATTATATATTCCCATATCATCAGGATTATTTAACATTAAAGCAGCAGTCCGATCAGAAACAGCAGCTTTTAAGGCTTCTAATGTCGGATATCCATCAGGACCGAGTGGTAAAGTGATCACTTTAAATCCCGCAGTTGCTGCTGTAGCGGGATTACATGGATGTGATTGAATAGTCGTAATAATTTCATCACGTTTACCTAACTCCCCCTTTGACTGTAGCCAAGCTACGAGTGACACAATTATGTGTATATGCTGCATCTGCACCGCCTGCAGGTTGAAAAGTAAATTGCGACATCCCGGATAATTGACATAACATTTCATTAAATTCATAAATAATCTGTAATGTCCCCTGTATCGTACTTTGATCCTGTAGAGGGTGAGTCTCTGCAACTTCTGGACGCCCTACCAACAATTCATTCAATCTCGGATTGTATTTCATGGTACATGTACCAAATAAATTAACCCCCATCATCCCCAACGTTTCCTGAGAGAGATGTAAATAATGACGCAGTACATCCGGTTCAGATAATTCAGGCAACTCCAAAGCACCAATACGTTGCATACCTTCTGGGATCAGGTCAGATAAAAGGCCTTGTTGAGCGAATAGCATTTCAGATATGGGAGGAAATAATATACCCCGACGACCTGCTTTACTCATTTCCATAATCACTGGTTCATTCCAACGAATTGCATGATAGCCTGTATTTCTTATATCCTTATTCATTTTCAAGTACCTCCTGTAAAGCTTTTACAGCCTGATCTATTTCTTTTAGACTATGTACTTCAGTTACAGCCCAAAGTGCAGTTTGTCCATAATTTGGAAAATGTGTCGAGAGATCAAACCCACCAAAAATACCTTTTCTTAAAAGTCCAGTATTAATTTGTTCTACAGTTTTGCCAGTTGCCGTAAAATCAATCACAAATTCCTTAAAGAACCCATGTTTAAATTTGATCTGTACATTTGGGATTTCAGAAATTTTCTGAGCAGCGTAAATAGAATTACGAAGAATATTTTCACCAAGTTCTTTAAAACCTTGTGGACCTAATGTTGACATATACACAGCATTGACCACAGCCCATAAATATACTGACGTGCCTGTCCAATCCTTACCTTGTTCTCTCAATCCATAAGAAGACTGATGCATTAGTGGACGACCAAAACCATATTCATCAGGTTTTAATGTAGTTCCAATGGATACCATCAATGCATTGTATTCTCTGGCATAACGCTCCTCATCTCGTGTAGCAATAAAACCACCCAAACCTCCACCAAAATTCATATGGATACCAAGGGGTTGCGTAGTGCCAACAACAATGTCAGCTCCTAGACTTGCAGGTGATGCCAAAATACCTAAACAAGTAGGATCAACACCAATGATCAATTCACTACCATATTTTGTCGCTAAATCAGCTATCATTTTCATCTGTGTTTCAATGACGCCCAAAAAATTAGGTATTTCAATATAAATGGCACATACTGATGCAGATAAATGCTTTTCTAAATCCAAAAGATCTAGTAAACTATTTTTTTCATCAGATTTAATCTGTGTGATTTCAATACGATTTCGTGTATTTTCTGGTTGGCAATAGTTTTTGATCACTGAAAGGCGTTCAGGGCACATAATTTCTGGAATAAGAACGTTATAACGATGGGTCAATCGAGATGCCATACGAATAGCATGACCTGCAGCACAGCCCCAACTATAAACAGGCAGACTTACAATCTCTAAATCAACCAACTCACCTAACTGACTCGCATATTCAAACCATGCTTGATTTCTACCATGATCTGCTGAAGGTATACCCCACATAGACGTGAGAAATTCACTTCGATTTGCAATTTCATCACAAATCGCAGGGACATGATGTTGCCAACAACCAGCACCTAAAAAGTTAATAGTATCTTCACAGTGCATATTTTTTTTAAGAATATTCAAAATATGGCGTTTTAACGAGATTTCACTGGTTAATGGATCAGCTAACCTAATATTACCTGTAGCAATATGTTCTTTGGGAATTTCAACAAATAGATCCTCTATTTGATTGACCCCAATGGATTTAAGCATTTCTTGTTTTATGGCCTCTGTCGCGTTTGCCATAAATGGATGAGCTGTCTTTGTCATATCTATATTCCTTGATTTATTCTAAGCACAATGTGATGGACTTTCTGCCCATTTGTCCTATTTATTAAATAAAAGCTTATAACACAGTAAAAAAATGAGTGTGGATGCATGTCGAAAATGTGTTCTTTTTTTGACTTTACCAAATTGACACATGGCGTAAATTAACAAGATCGAAAGGAGTATTCACAATGATCGTAAAAAAAATAGGATTAATTATTAATCCATATGCAGGATTAGGTGGAAAAGTTGGCTTAAAAGGTACAGATGGTTTAGAGACTGTTCTTGAAGCTTTATCTTTGGGCTCTGTAGCAATGGCAGAAACACGTACCCATCTTGCGCTCTCAGAAATCAGAAGTTCTTCCCATGTAGTTATTTATACAGCATCAGCAAATATGGGAGCTAATCTTTGTCAAGAACTTAAATTAAATCATCATATTATTTACCAATCATCAGAACTAGAAACTTGTGCAAATGACAGTATAAAAACTGCTCAGAAATTATTGGACTTGAATGTTGATCTAATTATATTTGCTGGAGGTGATGGTACCGCCAGAGATATTCAAACAATTATTACAGATCGTATTCCTATGATTGGAATACCTTGTGGTGTAAAAATGTATTCTGGGGTGTTTGCACTAAATCCAAGACATGCTGGTATATTAATCAATACTTTTATCAATAATGAAAAAAATGATATCAAAGAAACTGAAATTCTTGATATTAATGAAAACTATTTAAGAGCAGATTGCCCCACAACTCAACTCTACGGTTATGCAAAAACCCTTCTAGACCGAAGAATACAATCATCTAAAGGCTCAAAAAAAAGCCAACCAACCGATCATTTAGATGCTATCTGTTATGATAATTCGAAGTTATTATTTTCATCAGAAGTGGTAAATATTGTAGGTCCTGGTTCAACCATGAAAAAACTTATGGATTATGCAAATATCGAAGGAACCTTATTAGGTGTTGATGTTATCAAAGAAGGAAAAATCATCATAAAAGATGCTAATGAGCAACAGATTTTGAATATAATTCAGGATGTTCCTACAAAAATATTTGTAGGAGTCATTGGAGGTACGGGGTGTTTGTTTGGTCGTGGTAACCAACAAATCAGTGCTAAAGTCATTGATTTAGTTGGTAAGGCAAATATTAAAGTAATCTGTACTATGGATAAAATTCTTTCATTAGAAAATAATGAATTTTTTGTAGATACAGGATGTTGTGAGGTTGATCAAAAACTTTCAGGATTTATCAAGGTGCAAGTAGAAAAAAATAACTTTATGCTCGTAGGTATCAAATGTTAGGAGCCTGTAAATAAAACTGTGTAAATGTCCAAATCTTAGTACCCTGTAATAGGGATAGATGGAGACATCCACAATGGATCACAGTCAATTGATGGCACTGGCAAAAGAATTTGCCAAAAACCTAAAAACAGATTCTGACCTGAATGAATTCAGTAAAGCTCTAAAGAAACTTACCGTTGAAACAGCCCTAAATGCAGAACTCACTGAGCATTTAGGGCATGAGCGTCACCAGCCTAGTGCCAAAGGCAATGCACGTAATGGCTACAGTAAGAAGCAACTACTCACGGGTGATGGTGAGTTTGAGCTGAATACCCCACGTGATCGTGATGGTACATTTGAACCACAATTGGTGAAGAAACACCAAACCAGAATCACCAGCATGGATAGCCAAATCCTATCGCTGTATGCCAAAGGCATGACCACCCGTGAAATCGTCAGTACATTCAAAGAACTATACGATGCAGATGTATCTCCTAGTTTGATTTCCAAGGTGACAGATGCGGTTAAAGAGCAAGTGATTGAGTGGCAGAATCGCCCACTCGATAACATTTACCCCATCGTGTACCTTGATTGCATTGTGGTGAAGGTCAGACAGGACAACAGCGTTATTAACAAAGCTGTCTTTCTAGCATTGGGTGTTAACCTTGAGGGTCACAAAGAACTGCTGGGTATGTGGATCGCCGAGAATGAAGGTGCCAAATTCTGGCTGTCCGTTCTAACAGAACTAAAGAATCGTGGTGTACAAGACATTCTGATTGCCTGTGTAGATGGTTTGAAAGGCTTTCCTGATGCGATTACTACCGTCTACCCACAAACACGCATTCAACTATGTATTATCCACATGGTACGCAACAGTTTGAAATATGTGAGTTGGAAGGACTATAAAGCCGTCACCAGTGACTTGAAGCGTATTTATCAAGCTGTTACTGAAGAGTCTGCCTTGCAGGCATTAGAAGTCTTTGCGAGCACATGGGATGATAAATACCCGCAGATTAGCAAATCTTGGTACGGGCACTGGCAGAACCTAAATACCTTGTTTGCTTATCCAGCAGATATTCGTAAAGCGATTTACACCACCTGAGGAGTATTGCTCCGCAAGTTTGAATCACTAAATAGTGTGATTCGGCAGGCAATCAAGAAGCGTAAGCTCTTTCCAACCGATGACTCGGTCAGAAAGGTAATCTATTTGGCAATTGAAGCTGCATCAAAAAAGTGGAATATGCCAATTCGGGATTGGCGTGCTGCTATGAGTCGGTTTATGATCGAATTTGAAGGTCGTTTAGACGCTTTCATTTAAGCGACATTTACACAGAAGTTTTTACAGGCTCC
>NZ_AMFQ01000124.1:0-5183 GCF_000335555.1 Acinetobacter sp. WC-743
TTGACTTTCCTGAAGCTGGACGACCTGTAACTAAAATTTTCATAAATAACCCCTTTTTAGATCATATTTTGCGCATCGTTACCCGCATATTATTGTCGCCTTATGACCATCATTTTGACTTAAAAGACTTCGCTATTTAAGACAAAATAATGATCTCAGTTTTAAAGCGTATTTGAGCCATTAACCGCATGCTTACTATGGCTTAATGTATCAGTTTCAATCACTTGATTATCAGCCTGATAAAGATCAGATTTTAACGAATGAACCGATTGAGAAGTCTGTTGAATAGAGTTCTCAGTATTGATTTGATGATTGAAATTATCATTATTTGTACTCGCAAAATAGTTAAACGGACGATCATTATTTTCAATTAAATTCTGACAATCCTTTTTAGAAACATTAAGTTTTGTACCTTGTTGAGTGTAAGCAATATAACGTCCATTCATCTTGGTACAACCTGAGAATACAGGTATAGAAGTTACGGTATATGTAACAGCTTTCTGTATGTGTTCTTGTTCAAATGGCTTATTGGGATCATATTCAATCATAGGTGTACCATTTGGATTCATAGCAGTGACAGAACCTTTCGATTTAGTCAATTGATCAAACCATTGTTTACACTCAGGCTTTTCTACATTTTCACCTTTGCGACACTCGATATCAGCATTAAATTGTGAATTTTGAGCTACTGGAGATAATGCTGCTAAACCATTTTTTTTATCATCTTTATTTTGAACAGTTTGATTTTGTTCATCTTCTCCTTTCATATGATTAAATATTTTATTGTCCGAAAAAAAGAACATGTAAATAATACCAATCAAACAAAATCCAGCTATAAAGAATAGCTTCTTCATATACTTAGGAATCTGTATTTTTGAATTAGTTACAATTTCAGTAGATTTATATAACTTAAATATATCCTTTGGATAATCAAACTTAAAAATATCCTCTGCACGTTCTTGAGCAGCCACCGTTTCAGGATTCATTGAATAACCACGATGCTTATGAATTTCAGCCCTAGCACGATTCATTGGTCGTTTAACGTGATAATGCTCATTAATCAATTCAAGTAAATGCAGGTGTAAAAACTTAGGACTTTGAGTAATAAATATTAAGTCATAACCTTTGTGACGATGATCTTCTAGCTTAGTAATCAAAGGGTTAGATGAAAGCTTTTCTTTGGATTTATAAGCAAAATAAGATAGTTTTTGAGTTTCATCGTAAACAATTAATGCCCCAAATACTCCAGTGACTTCGTCACCTTCGTCGGTGAGTGTCCAATCTAATTCACCAAATTCATTCACTGGTATAGGTTGAACTCCATCAATATTTAAACCATTAATATTTGAATATACAGGACGACCAGTTTTAACAGCTTCCAAAATTAAAGTCACTGCGTATAAAGTCTTTCCATTGCCGGGTTGTCCAGTAATGAGCTTAGTCGGCATTATTTTCTCCTAGCAAATGATAATTTTGAAGCTTCAATACTTCCACGTGTCAAAATTGCCCCAAATGTAAGTGATAGAGCTGTATCAATACCAAACATAGACATAAGCCCAAGCATTGGCATTGATGAAGCTTGAGCAACAGCAGAATCTATATATTGAGATAAAAGAAGATAGGCACTAGCACCCGATGCAACACCTATACCTAAACTTGTAATTAATGTTCTAACTGAGTTATTTGCAAATACATCAAGTAAGTTATAGAGAATCTTCCACATTAGGTTTTTCTCCCTGAAATGATAAATACAGCCCCAATTGAAGCCAGAGCAATCACAGATGCTTTAATCACCCAAGCCCATTCACATATAAAGTCATAACGTAGAATCGTAATTTCTCGAGACTGACCATGAAATGAAATACTTGTTGTAGTCGGAGCAGGACAAGAACCACCCCAATACACATTCACTTTTTCAGGATTAATAGGAAGATCAGGAAGGTTAATATCTGTTTTATCTTTTTCAGGTATTCCATCATCTTTCGTTAATTCTTTTTCAATCGCTTGAGTGCTTTCAGCAGTAGTCTTTGTATTTTCTTCTACTTTTTGACCTGTTCCCAATAGATCAGAAACCCAGCCTTCTACTTTTGCAGGAAATGAAATTACTACTTGAGCAGCTTCACAAACTACTGGAGCCCAACCGCAGAAAACGGGAAATGTTAGCGATAGATCAGTACCGCCAGTCGTGGTGTTAGGTTTAGTTTCGCCTGTTGCTTCTTCTTCAGTTTTTGTTTGAGCATTTGCTTCAAGCTGATTAACAATCGGACGAGCTTTTGCATCGTCTTTTTCAGCTTCAGCGACGATATCAGCGGCTGCGGCAGTTGTTGCAACTTTTGCATCAGAGTTACCGTTTTCTGCATTTGAAATGATTTTCTGAGCAACTGTGGGTAGCGGTATTGTTTTTTCTTCACCCTGCTCATTCGGGTCATAATTGGGATTAGCAGTTGTGTCAATATAGAAATACGTAACAAATGTAGGAGCATTTTTGTAAATAGGACTAACTTTATATTGTGTTACTACTTTTTCTGTAGAACGTATACCAGTTATTACACCATTACCATTTGGATTTTTATTCCATCTCTCAACATGAGCATTAATAGCAGCGTCTAAAGATGAATATCTTTCACTATAGCCCTGAGAGTAAAAAAGTACAGGTGATGATGTTGAAGGATCATCAGGTTTTGTATGATATTTAATTTGATTGTTAACAGGATCAAGAACCCAATCAATGCCATCGCCTATGAGTTGAGCTACAGCTACAGATAAAGCATAACCACCAGCCCCACGAGCAAGTACTTTTGCAACTTGAGTGGCAGTTGGCGTTATTAAAGCAGTTGATGTTTTTGCAACGTTTTTGCCATTGATGATGACGTTTTTTAAACCATCGTATGCAACAGACGCGCCCTTAGCAACTGGATTTGACAATGACCAACCACCAACAGTTGCAGCATTCGCTTGATTAATTAAAATGACATTTGAAATAGATAATACAAATGATAAAACTAAGACATGAATTTTCTTAAAAAATTTTCTCATATGTATCACCTAAAATAAGATTTTCAGTCCTTGATAAAAGATGAAAACGAAAAACCAATTTACTAAACTAGGCTCATCCATTTTTAACTCCAAATTAAAAACCGCCTCTCTCTCCGCGCTCGACAGGCTCGCGCAGAAGAGAAGCGGTTTTATTTGCTATTAACGAACTGCACCGCGTGATTTGCGTAGTACTGAAATCGTTGCAGCCAAACCAATAAATGCTAAACCAGCAGTTACAGCAAAGCCCTCACCAGATGCAATGTTTGCAAGCAAGCCCGATGTATCAAATTCAATTACAGCAGCATTTGCAGATACAGCACCAGTTAAAGCAGCCGAAGCCACCGCCAATTTAGCAATAAAAGCCTTTTTTGATTTAGTCATGTTTTTCATGATTAACCCCTTTTATTTGACTGCTGAGCGTGATTTTTTTAACACCCAACAGACTGAGAAATAGGATGCAATTGCTACACAGATTTGTACCGATTGCGTCCCAGTGATAGCAAAATCAAGCCAGTTGAAAGATGTAACCCATTCAACACATTGTTTAGTAGACTGATCTACAACTGCACATTGATAAGCCATTTCTTAATTCCTTTGATCACACTTTGTTTTATGATCTTGTATTTGTCCTTGATGCCAATATGTTCCGCAAAACGGACATACAACAGGAAAGTTAAATTTTAGGTACATTTGGAAGCTCAACATTTTGAACAATAAACTTTTGAGATTTACCAGTAGTCACCATGTCAAAAGTAATTTCGGCTTCAAGTGGGAATTTATGCTGACGAAGAAGAGCAATATTTCTACTGTCATGCCAGTTAAACGTTTCACACGCATTACCGACAGTTGTTCCCTGTGATGTATCCAATGGCACTTCACAATACAAAACGACATGATCGTAATGACGTGAATCATCTGTTTTAAAATCAACAGCTTTAGCACCTAAGATTTTTACTTTGTTTTTAAATTGCATCATTGCTAGATTCTCCGAGCAGTAATAAGCACATGATCTAGTCGCTTAGGATAAGCAAGCGGATCAGAGCATGAGATAAGGTTAATTAGTTCATCAGGTTCAAATACCTGTTTGAATATGTTGATATATTTTCCGTACTGGTGTTTTAAATTCTCAATTGCCGTTTTTGCATTGATCTTTGCAGTCTTAACAATCGTTTCTATACGTGCAGGCTGTTTATCCTCTGCTAAGAACAAAAAACATGGATATGAAGCGATAAAGTATTCTGATGGTGCTAAAAGAATGTCATACGGCAAAATACGATCTACAGATTTAAATTCGACTTCTGCACGTTGCCAGTTGTCATCTGGATCACCTTCTGCCCTGCCTTTTTCATACAAGCGAAGATATTTACCACTTTGACGACTGCCAATATTTAGAGTACGACCCTTGCCGTTAGGACGTTTCCAATTCCCCTTGTGTTCTACGTTGGGCGCACGATTACCGAGTTGAAAACCACCTAAATTGTCCTGTTGGTCACCCCAATCGACATTGATTTTAGTACCATCAAAGTCATCATGTGCAAGGTCTACACGTGTTAACTTTGCACGTTCTGCATAGTTGGAAAGGAATGTATATAAGCGACGTTCCCAACCCTCTTTTGCAAATGCACAGCCTTTACCATTGATCATGATTAGAATCGTATTTCGTTGACCACCAATACAAAGCAAACCCATGTTTTCACCGAGTACATAGGATTCTTTATAGAAGTTACGACCTGAATTGTTTTTAGAAGTCGTTGTAAAACCAAAGATATATTCTAAATTTTCGTTGAATAACTCTACAGCAGAAGACCAACGTTGTTCATCTGATATGCATTCATCATCATCAAGTAGATTATGAGAAATTGTTTCAATGCCAAATGTAAAGTTAACCCAATCGACTACAGCAATTTCATTGTCAGCAGGCAATCTGCATTGAACAGGTTTTACCCCTGAACTTGTAGAAACCATATGCATATAAGGCGTTGGAAATTCACGAGCAAACGGAGTAATTAAATCCCAATCCGCAGTATCCATGCGAGAGTCAGAAATTGTTACCCCCATCTTATTAGAGGGGGTAGCCAAATTACTCAATCCCCCCTGTGTAAGCGTCGGTTTAGAATAATTTTTGATCATCCCTTAATCCCCATTTC
>NZ_AMFQ01000125.1:0-109117 GCF_000335555.1 Acinetobacter sp. WC-743
AACGTGTTGCGTTTTATCACTGTGATCAAGTGGGCACACCACAAACCTTAAGCAATGAGTTAGGTGAGTGTATTTGGGAAATCAAACAGGACACATGGGGAACAACACAAGAAATTAAAACTGCAAATGAATCCAATCCACTTGAACAAAGTAACCTAAGATTCCAAGGGCAGTATTACGATAAAGAAACAGGTTTACACTATAACCGTTATCGTTATTACGAGCCGTATAGTGCAAGGTATGTGAGTAAAGACCCAATTGGGTTGAATGGTGGTTTACATCAATTAGCTTATGTGAATAATCCTCTACAATGGATTGATGCATTGGGGTTAAATGGGGAGCCAACTCTTCCAAATAGTAAAATAGTTCAACAAAGTGGTATTACAATAGAACATTATTATTATGGTAATGATCATTTACCAGCGCATGCGCATGTCAATGGTGGTGGAAAAACTGTTAAAATAGGTGCAAATGGTAAACCCTTAAAAGGAGAGCCTGCTTTGTCATCAAAACAGCAGCAAGTTGTAAATGAGAATTTGTCAGTAATTAGAAGAGATATTAATAAAATTAATAAATATTTGAAATTTCAAAATTATGGTTGTACAGCGTGTAAACCTAATAGCACTTCAGCTAAATCTACTGGAACAACCTTAAAAGCTGTAGGTATAATGAGTTTTGTTCAAAGTGCTGTGCATATTTTTACAATTCCTCAATGTAAGGATAGCTCTTTATCAAGTAAATGTCTTTGTGCTATGGAGGCAGAAACTTTAGGGGTAAGCTATGAACAATATTGTGATCCATATGGTTTGGAAACCATATATTAGGTGAAGACATGAATGATGATTATATTTGGGTTATACAAAGTAGTGAAAATTTAAATATTATCGGATGTTTTATTCAAAAGAATGAAGCTGAAAAATATATTTTTGAAAATAAACTAAAATGTATCCTTACTAAATACCCTGTGAATATTACAGTTTATGATTGGGTAATTCAAAAAGAATTTTGGCAACCAAAAAATGATTTACAGAGAAATAGTAAATTTAGAGCTAGATTTAGTAGTGCATATTTAGAGCACGAACATTATTTTCAAGAGTTGTAGTTTATGAAAATAAAATTATAAGGTATTTGACTGTGAAGAAACTCATAGTCAAATATATTTTTTATAAAAAGTCTTGGTGGCAAGGATTCATTATCTAGAAGTCATACAAAATCAACTCAATACACAAGACTACACAAAACACTATGTATATGAACCAGATAGCTTTGTACCGTTATTATAAACAGGCTATACCCGTTTTATTCAACTGATGCTTAAACACTAAAGTTATTGAGCCTCCGTTACCAGGTACTTATGATATGAAAAGAGTCGATAAATATGGTGGGTCTTGGTGCTTAGATGAAGGGGTAATAAACCGAAGGTTAAGAAATAGAGGAGAGTTTTATTTACATGAGGGAAGTATCTCACATGGGTGTATTACAGTGAATAAAATAAATGACTCAGGTACATCTAAGTTCTTTAAATTGAAACGATTATTTGATGGTACAAGCCCTAAAATGATAATTGAAAAGTGAGTGATGAAATGAATGTAAAGTATAGGGCGATATTTTTTATCTTTATGTTATTTATTATATCAATAGTAGTGTTTTTTTTAATTAAGGATTATCAGTATAAGCATAGAAAGATAGAAGAAAAATCTTACACTGATTTTGTATCCTTAGTTAAATCAGGAGATTACTTAGAGGCATACAAAAACTTGTATCCTCTTGTTTTAAAAAATGATCCTAAAGCTATGAAATTAATAGGGGATGCATACCATGAGGAGTATGGCGTTAAAAGAGATCTAATAAAGGCAAAAATATGGTATCAAAAAAGTGAAAATATGGGGAGAGATGGAGGGGGCATTGAATATAGTCAGGCTATGGTTTTTTTGAAAATAAAAGATTACGGAATGGCTTCAGAGTTTTTACAAAAATCAGCTGAACTAGGAAATCGTGATGCCATTGAGAAAATTAAAAGCGAAGAATTTGTTAAATTAAATAAACTGAATATAGATCCTAATTGGAAAGAGTATTGGAAGAGATTTGATTATGAAGATTTATATCCGTACAGAAAGGAGATGAAAAATAATAATTAAATTATTTTTTAATTTTATTCTTATTAGTGACTATGCTTCAGAAAACGCCTGAATAAATTAAAAAAGATCTGGCGGAAAAAATATTGATTATACTGTAGGAATTGTAGGTGGGGGCACAGGTTTAGCTGTTGCTAAAGGAGTCATGTGTGATTAATAACAACGTTTTATTGCTTATAAAAGAGTCAAGAAAGGCTTATGACAAATATTCTGAAATTATAGAATATGATTTGGAGACGGGATCTATTTTGTCAAGAACTAAAATTGCTTTAGGTGAGATGGAAGTACACGGACTTAGAGGTTTTTATTACGAATTTTATGATTGGAGTAAAAATAGAAAAAAAGCAATATTATTTTATAAAAATAATGTACTTTATCTGCTTTATGAAAATAATGAGTTTAAAGTAAGTGAAGTCAAGGTGAATAAAATTTTATTTTGGAAAAAAATAATTATTAATAAAAATGTTTTAATTAAAGTATTTTCACCTTTTTATACATTTTTTTTAATAACAGATCAATATCCAGATGCTGTAGAACCAATCTATGATAAATTTTTATATTTATCTGAAAAGAATGCAATATATGAAGAAATTAAATTTTTAAAAAATAAAGAGTAATTAGTAGCATATTTATAGTTAGTCTGATTGTCATATATCCAGAAATGCAATTTTATCTATAAAGGCTCAATATGGAGAACTAAAAGAAAAAACAAAGTTGAATTAGAACGTGTGGCGTTTTATCACTGCGACCAAGTAGGAACACCGCAAACATTAAGCAACGAGTTAGGTGAGTGTATTTGGGAAATTTAAAAGGACACATGGGGTACGACTTTAGAAATTAAGACAACCGAACACGACAATCCATTCGGCTATAGTAATATTCGTTTTCAGGGGCATGAGCAAAGATCGAGCATTGCTCGGTCTGATGCGCAAGGATCAAGAAACAGGTTTACACTATAACCGTTATCGTTATTACGAGCCGTATAGTGCAAGGTATGTGAGTAAAGACCCGATTGGGTTGTTTGGTGGGTTAAATAACTCGGTTTATGTAAGTGATCCAAATCAGTGGATTGATCCGATGGGGTTGCAAAAGAATAAGAAAGCTGAAGACTATACTAAAGCTGAAGGTCTTATGATTGCATCTGAAGAAAGAGCATTAAAGGCTAATTTAAGAATTATAGAGGAAGCCAAAGCAAAGAAAGAACGTATTGATAGATCGTTAAAAGAAGAATCACTTAAAAATGCTAAATTGGTACTGCATTAGATGTTAGTGCTATAGCTTGTACGGCAACAGGAGTCGGCGCACCAGTTGGAGGCATTTTAGGAACAATCGGTACAAGGGTTGATGAGTTCTTGAATTGGACTGATCCAGATAAATCTACAAAACATAAAATTATAAGTACTGCAATATCATTAAGTGTAGGTGCTGTATTTGGTGCAGGAGCTGATGCAGCTCCTGACTCTGTTAAACGGGCAACGGTTGAAGCTATTGGTTATAGTATTGATAAATATTCAGGTAGTGAAATTGATAAGGTCATGGAGGAAAAAAAGTAATGTGGAGGCATAATTGAATAATTTAATGAAAATAATTATGAATGAAAGACGTACATCTACTATAATAATTTCGTTTATAGTAGTTGTATTGTTAATTTTGTTGAAAGCAATATATTATGGAGGTATTAGTAAGGTAAATATATTTGGGAGTATTTTTATATATATTTTTAGTGTTTATATAATATTTAATGGAAGTTGTTTGTTTGTTAGAAAGATTAACTTAAATAGTAGTGATTACGATTATTATGCTAGGTTTTTAATGTTGATAATTACATATTTTATGTTAATCTTCTGTATTTTTAATTAAGGATTTTTATGAGTATTCGTTTATTTTTAGCATTTTTTTAAATGGATGTTCGAGCATTGCTCGTTCTGAAGTTCAAGGATAAAAACAGGTTTGCACTATGATCATGATCTTTCCAGAATAACTGAACCTGAGAATAAATTATTGAATTTTAGATAGTGAGAACGCAAGCATACTTTAAAAATTTTACGGTTTTTTAAGTTTGATGTATTTATAAACATCATTGGTTTGAACTAAAATTTAAATTTCCATAAGCACATCATTTTATTCATTGTTTTAAATCAATAAGTAGACCTTGAGTTTAGCTGATTATTTCCAAATCTAGAAAAGAGTACTTGCAATAAATGATGCCAACAAAAATAACCACACTTGTTAAATTAGTTTGTTTTCTCCAACTTTCAATGGCAGTAACTTTTTGTTATGCAAATGATTGGCAGAAGCAAATTATCTCGGATAACTTTAAAGCGATTGATAGTTTGAGGCTTTACAGTGACTCTGGTCATGAAGCAATTCGACTATACCAAAAAGAAGGTAATTTTGCGAAAGCACTGGGTTATCCAGAAAAAGCAGTTTTTTTAACTCTTTCCGTCGCATTGACTGATGATTCAGGAGTAAATAAAACTACTCAATTTATTGATTCCAATAAGCCGATATATATCAGCATGGATAGTGGTATCAATCAAAAACTGCAATCAACAGACTTTGCGGATGAGGGATTAAAAGCAATACAAATTTTATTTGTTGCGACTGATCCGCAGGAATCCTGTGGACTGATGGGAGAGTTAATCCATTCTAAAAGATTTACAATAAGTTACCATCAGTTTGATTCTCCAGAAAAAGTTAAAATTGATTTTACAATGCCAGAAAAAAATGAACTGATCTATGAGCTGTTTAAGTTGGATCAGGCGACGGATTGTTTAAAAGCAAAAAAATGACCAAGAAAAACTTGAGCGTGGTTTATTTTAAATATTTGAATCTATAGATTTCTTAAATAGTAATACTGAGAAATGAACTTCAATTTAAATGATTTTGAAGTTCACCAGTTTTTGTAAAATGGAATATTAGCTGTCGAAAAGCTCTTTAAAAAACATCATTCAATGCAAAAAGCTTTATCTTAACTATCGCCCTAAGGAACAATGAATTTTTGATATCAATATGATTCACGTCTGATGACCTATTTTAATGAGTTGTGAACAAGCTATTTTGAATGATTTTAAGCTGACGATTGTTCATGATGTCTTAAACGATAATTTCCAAATAGTGCAAGGATGAATACGATTGCACCCGCACCCAAGGCGATCAAGAATCCATATTCTAAACCATAGCGATCGAGCATTTGCCCCGCACTTGCTGCGCCTAATGCTACACCAATATTTAAACCAGCCAATAACCATGTCATTGCTTCAGTTAAGCGGTGTTTCGGGACAAGACGTTCAACCAGTGACATTGCCACGATCATCGTCGGTGCAAAAAATATTCCAGCCACAAATACAACACAAGCCAGAATAGCGATACTGTTAATCCAAGCTAAGGGAATGGTTGCGATGGCTGTAGCTACACCGCCACATAATAAAAGTCGATGTAAGGGCATTGACAGCTTAAGTGCACCAAACCACAGACCCGATATACATGATCCTAGAGCATAAGCAGAGAGGACTAGACTTGCAGCAGCGGGTTGAGAAACTGCTTCAGCAAAGGCGACACTCACGATGTCCACTGTACCGACAATAACGCCCATGCTCAGCATAAGTAAAGTCAGTAAACGTATATTTGCAAGTTGGATAATCGAGCCAGAATTCGGCAGATGGGTATTTAAATCGTCCAATTGGGGTTCAGTTGCACGTTGAAGAACCAATATAATAACGCCAATAATCAGTAATAAGATTGCAACGATTAAGCTGGCTTGAGGGAATAAAATGATAGATAAGCCTACAGATAAGGGAGGTCCAATAATAAATGACACTTCATCAAGTACTGTTTCTAAGGAATAAGCCGACTGTAATCTGGGGTGATCACGATAAAGTTCTGTCCAACGGGCTCTCACCATTGCCGATATGCTTGGCATAAAACCTGCCAAAAATGCTCCAATAAATAAGTACCAATTGCCAGTTTGCTTCCAAGCGCTATAAATTAGGATAACAAAGCCTACTGTGCAGATGATCGTTACGATTGGAAGTATATCTCTTTGTCCATAGCGATCAACGAGCCTTGATACTTGTGGTGAAATAAGCGCATAAGTGAGGACAAATGTAGCCGACACTAAACCTGCAAGGGCATAACTATCATACAACTGCGAAACCATAAGGATGATTCCAATACTACTCATCGGCAAAGCGATACGTGCAATTAAACCAGCCATCGTGAATGTGGTCGTATGGGGTTTTAAAAATAATTCTCGATATGCATCAATCATTCGGTCTTCCTAAAAATGATTTCTTGTAAAGATACAAGGATTTTGTAAAATACATACGCTGCGTATGAATAAAGCATACAATCATACGAGGCGTATGTAAATATTCATACGAAATGTATGTAAGGAGTTTTTTTGATGGTTCGTCGCACCCGTGCTGAAATGGAAGAAACCCGTGCCGCTTTGATCGCAATGGCACGTATAGTATTTAGTGAAAAGGGGTATGCAGAGACCTCAATGGATGACCTGACTGCTCAAGCAGGCTTTACCCGTGGAGCGCTCTATCATCATTTCGGAGATAAGAAAGGACTATTAGCAGCGGTTGTGAAGCAAATTGATAGTGAGATGGATCATCAACTACAGTTTATTTCTGATCATGCTGAAAATGCTTGGCTTGGTTTTAGTCAACGTTGTCATCGTTATTTAGATATGGCTTTAGAGCCAGAGTTCCAACGTATTGTTCTTCGTGATGCCCGCGCTGTTTTAGGAGGAAGCTCATTGGAGTCACAAAAAGACTGTATTGATTCGATGCAAGAACTCATTGAAAAACTTCTCCAAGAGAATGTGATTGAACCCGTTGACCCACAAGCAATTGCTTCTTTAATTTATGGCAGTCTAACAGAAGCTGCATTTTGGATTGCTGAAGGGGGAGATAATGTACAAAGATTAATACATGCACGAGCAGCTTTAGATTTATTATTACGGGGATTGTTGATCAAGTAAAATTATGGTGTGTTTTAAATCTTGTGCAATATCTTAGTTTTTTATAAAACACGAGTTTAGATTTGATACTGAAGCAGCATGTCTATTATGCTTGCTATCGCTACTTTTAAATTCGTCATTATTTATAAGATGAATAAAATAAATTGACTGAGCGAAATTTACCTAAAATTTTATTTAAGTAATTATTGATGTTTTGAATCGCTAACTCATATCAAACGATCAGTATGATGAATGATGTATAGCGTTTTTATTTTACTTTGTGATTTAAGAAAGAAGGATATTTATCCTTCTTTCTTATTGTTAACTTAGAAGTTATATTTTAATTGAAGATTCACACCATTAAAGCCATCAAAAGCGCTAATGTATGTGTATGCTAATTCAGCTGCAATATTCTTGGTAAAGTTATAACCGCCACCAGCTTGAATAATCACACCTGAATCATCTTCACTTTCAGATACTTTATAACCTAAAAATTGAGCATCTACATCAAGATCAACACGTGTATATCCAATCATACCTTTAGCATAAAAATTGTTTTCTAAAGGATATTTACCCGTTAAAGCAACACCATAATATTGAACATCTGCATCAGTTCTTACGCCTAGCTCTTCAAAGTCTTCATCAAATTTGATGTCATTTACTGATTTGTTCCAAAATGCTTCAGCACCAATATATTGGTTGAATTGAACACCAGCATTAAGTCCCAAAAAGTGAATATCAACATCATTATCTAAATATGTATAACCTGCACCCACATAAGGTTGAATTTCAGTATTCGCTGCATGGCTAGTTACTGATAGAGCACCCAAAATTGATACTAAAAGTAATTTTTTCATCTTTTTTCCAAAGTTTAGTTAAGTATAGTTAAAATTTTTAATGATCAATATCTGTTTAAAAATTTTGCATATAATGAGAGTATTGTCACGAAATTGCAACAAATTTAGAAAAATGATTGTTCTTAGTATTTTTATTTGCTTGATAAGTAGTCGAGTTTTATTGGTTTAAATAGTTTTTTTTAAGCCGAATTTCACCTATTATCTTGTTTTTTGTTGTTCTATTTAATTTTACTATTCAAGTATTTTAATAAAACCTAAAAATTATTTGTTATGCGCAATTTTGCTTTATTTACGCTGTATGAAGATGAATACGATAGCCAATGCGTTTGACCTACAGGTTTTTAGCGAATAAATGCAAATTCATTTTCGAGTCCAATTTTTTAAATCCTAATTGAAGTCATTCCTTTATCGAATATAAAAAATGACTTCAATCTTTATTGCTTTATAGGTTAAAAATTAGAAACGATAACCAACACCAACATATGAGATCAGTGGATCAATCTCGATTTTAGTTTTCGCTTGGATTAATTTTGCATTGTTATTGGTATTCACCACACTGATTGTCGCTGTATTATCTAATTTAGCATATGAAATAGATGCCATAGCAAACCAGTTTGGTTTAAAGTCATAGGTAAATCCAGCCGTGACGATAGGTGCAAGGGCATCTGTAGCATCGACCTTAACTTTCATATTGCCACTTGATGGTTTGCCTTCAAGTGAAGCACCTGCCTGACCATCATGAATATTTTGGATCATATGCCCCGCATTGACCAAATCATTTTTAATTCCTGAATTGATTTTAATATCATTGAAATAGGCATACATAACACCTGCGCCAACAAAAGGTCTAAATTTATTGACACCAGATTTTCCAAAATAATACTGTGCTTGAATTGCGGGTGTCCAAGCTCTGGCAGAAGCAGCAGTGTTATAGCGATCTAAATCTGTAATCAAAAGATTGTTCTTTAAGTATAGATCGCCAACCAAGCCTTGAAGAGGTTGAGATGTTGCGTTGAAGGGTGCATAAACAGCACCTTTGCCTTTTAAATCAACTTTAGGTGGGACACCGCCAATCAGCTGAACAGCAACATTGTCTGTAACATTATAGGTAAACATCAAACCGAGTGTATCAACATCTTCAACTTCTAAACCTGCATTTGATGTCCAATTGGCAATGCCATTGATTTCAGCAATTCCTGTTAATTGATCAATCAAAGTGGGGTCATCAGCCATGATAACTTCGAGTAAATCATCAAATAAATATCGACCTTCTGTACTACTGGGCGTATTAAGTAACTCGATGAGTGTTGGGTCCATCGCATCAATACGAGATTGATCCACATTATCCAAAATTGTTTGCCCTGAAATTACACCCACCGCTGCTTTTGTATTCGCACCAACCGAAGTATTGATTCTAAATGGCTGCGCTTTTCCCATGGACGTCATATGTAGCCAGCCTGTAGAAACTGAAAAGCGTTTAAAATCTTCAGCTTGGCTAACCCCTGTAAGACACAATAGAGAAGTTGTAACGATGGCTTTTTGAAACATCTTTTTTGTTTTCATTAGATTCATCCTTTTAAAGATCATCATTGTCTTCTTGACAATGAGTTATTTAAAATTACACAAAATAATCAACAAGTAGAGTAAAAACTCTAATTTATAAGTGTAATTAAGACTAAAAAAGTAATGAAAAATAAAGTATTAATATTATATCTAAATGAAAATCAGAAATTTATTTAAAAAAATTATACTTTTTAGTTTATTTTTTATACAAATAAAATATTGCAAAATAGTGACATAGTTTTACTTTTTGATAAATTGAATTATTTTTTAATTGTGTTAAAAAAGCATAAAACAAATTAGTATCTCTAAATTAATTTTTAAGTTATATTATTTTTTAGGTGAATTTTATAATTAATTGAGTGGGTTAACACAATATTCAAAAATGCTAAAATACAAAGAGGGTGGATTAAATATAAGCGTTCCTTAAAAAGAAAAAAGTGATGATATGTCATGATTTATTTTATAATTGATACTCCTTTCTCTATTTTTAAAATGATTGGTATGTGGAGCAATATATTATGAAGAATATGGATATAAGTATTTGTTTTTTTAACTTTAGATTTATATTTTATAAGCGATCAGTTTTATTTGAATTTTTTAGGTCGATCAATGGTTTATATTTATTTAAAATTTACTGCATTTTTAAATTTATTGCGTTGTGATGTCGTGTATCGGCTTATGATCAGGATATAAGTCTGATACTTTTCAAATTTGTATAAATAAATCATTGATGTTTTGGTTGCTTTAAGAAAAGACGATTGTTCTAAGATAAAATATACAAGTGTAGAAAAATAAGCGTAATAGTGATTGTTTTTTTTTGCTTTTGCTCAGACAATCCTCGAATCAAATTTTTAAGGCATACATGTTATATGAAAAAGTTTTTGGGAGAACTTACCTTTAAGCTCTCGGGTTGGTCTTATGACGTGGATCAAAGTGTACTTGAAAAAAAACAAGTGATTATTGGCTTTGAGCATACGTCTATGATGGATGCTGTGCTTTCACTTGCTATATTTCAAATTCATAACATTAAAATTCATACTTTAATCAAGAAAGAATTATTTAAAGGACCCATGAAACCAATTTTAGAAAAAATTGGTGGAATTCCTGTGGATCGTAAATCAAATAAAGATATTGTTTCACAGATGGTTGAATTGTTTCAAAGTCAGGATGAATTCAATTTGGTGATCGCACCTGAAGCTACTCGTGCTGAACGCGGAGAAGCACGTAAACCGATTCGTACAGGTTTTTGGCATATAGCCAAAGCTGCAGGTGTGCCGATTGTTTTAATGTATGCCAACTCAAAAACCAAGCAAGGTGGAATTTTTGGAAAAATTTATCCAAATGATTTAGATCAGGATCTCGCAGAAATTAAACGGTTATATAAAGAGCACACAGGATTGGATATTGTAATTCCTGAGCCAAAAAACTCTTAATTTGCATCAAAACTAAAAAATAAGCACTTTCTCATAAAAAAGTGCTTATGGTAGAATTGCTGCAATTTGATATGGCATAAGGCCAATCTACAGGAGCATATTTCGCATGGCGGGTCATTCCAAGTGGGCCAATATTAAGCATCGTAAAGCAAAACAAGATGCAAGTCGCGGTAAAGTATTTACCAAATATATTCGTGAATTAACCACAGCAGCAAGACTTGGCGGTCCTGATGTGGGAAGTAACCCTCGTCTACGAGCTGTTGTTGAAAAAGCACTTTCAGTGAATATGACACGTGACACCATTAATCGTGCTATTCAGCGTGGTGCTGGTGGTGAAGATAACGATGATTTAAAAGAAGTCACTTATGAAGGTTATGGTGTTGGTGGTGTAGCAGTTATTGTTGAAACGATGACTGATAACCTCAATCGTACAGTACCAGACGTTCGTCATTGTTTCTCTAAAACCAATGGTAACTTGGGTACAGCAGGTTCGGTTGCTTACTTATTTACCAAGCGTGGTGAAATTACTTTCGAAGATGTTTCTTTAGAAGACAAGATTATGGACATTGCTTTAGAGGCAGGTGCTGAAGATATCGAAGTCGATGAAGACGAAATCTTGGTAATTACTACACCAGAAACGTTTGGTGATGTACAAGATGCTTTAACTGCAGCAGGCTTGAAATCTGACAATGCTGAAGTGGTGATGAGTCCATCAACCAAAGCACTCATTTCTGATGTGGATCAAGCAAAACTCATCGTGAAGATGATTGATATGTTTGAAGATTTGGACGATGTTCAAAACGTATATACCAATGTTGAGTTTACCGACGAAGTTTTAGCTGAATTAGAAAATTAATTCTAATTTGTGTAAAAGAAGCGCACTCTCGAGTGCGTTTTTTTATGCTGGTTTTTATTTGTTAAATGCTGCCGTAATTGAGTTATCACCACTCTATAAAATCAATCGCTTTTCGCCACGTTTGAAGTTGTTTAAAAGATCAAGCACATGGTAATAATGAGAACAGTAAATAGCTAAAATATCGTTTTACGGAGTAAATCATCATGTTTAAACAACTGATCAATTGTCTTTTTAAAGGCAGATAAATTTAGCTTATTATTTTATATATTTAACATTTACTTAAAAATATTTGACTTGTGTCTCGTTTTTGATTAATTTTAAATGATCGGTTGATCAGTAAAATTGGTTCATTCTTAAGGATAAAAAGTGTTTGTAAAATATAGAGATAAATACATTAATTCAGCAAACATCAAGTTTATGGAAGTTGAGACGATACAAGGAAACATTCATCAAGCAAAAATTTTTTTTATCGACGGTAGCAATATTGATTTAAAGTTTCTTGATAAAGTGCAGTTTGATTCATTTCTACTCAAATTAACTAACAACAATTAAGATCATTTCAATTAAAAAAATTGATTTTTGTCTAAATAAGGGAAGGAGAGGTCCCTTATTTGTCTTATAGAACGTCAGCACACGAATCAGCAACTAAATACGATTGAGTAAGCCAGTACAGTTAAATACTCGATTATATTCTTTGATCACAAAGCTTGAATGTAGCGCGACCACATGATCAATTTTACCAATACGTTTAAGTAAAATTTCACTGTAGTTTTCCATATCTTTAGCAATGACTTCAACCAAGAAATCTGCGGTTTGCCCCGTGACTAAAAAGGCATTAATCACTTCTGGAATATTTTCCAGTTCTTCTAAAAATTTTGCAAAAGTATCAGTGTCGTGTTTACTGAGTGAAATCTGTAAAATCACATGTAGCTTAAAGCCTAATTTTTCGAAGTTAATATCACGTTTTAGATTGGTCATGATATCTGTTTCAATCAAATGCTTGATGCGACGGTGTACTGAACTCACAGATAGATTAATGCGTTCTGACAATTCATTTAAGTTGATATCTTCATGGGTTAATATTTCTAATATTTGTTTGTCGTAACGGTCAAGTTCCATAGCCATACTCAGTGTGAAATTTTTTTCTAAGCTAATGTAGAATGAAATTTATAAATTTTCAATATTGAAATAATACTTGAAAAATATTTGCGATAAATAAAATAATTTAGCAACTTTCTACTTTGGATAGTTCATTGAGCAAATACTATTGTTCAAGCACTTATTTCAGATTCATTTTTACAATGTTCTACGTGATAAACCTTGAAAATGTTATATTGCAGATGGGAACAGCGGAATTATTTTTAGTACATGATGGATATGGATTTAGAACTGAACGAATCTGAAATGCACCTTTATTCGCGCCAGATTTTATTAGATGGTTGGGATTTAGAGGCACAGGAAAAATTAAAGCTTGCCAATATCCTGATCGTAGGCTGCGGTGGGATTGGCTGTACTACAGCTGAGCTATTGGCACGCGCAGGTGTAGGTAAAATTAGCCTGATTGATGCAGATATTATAGAAATAAGTAACTTACAAAGACAGATTGCCTATGTTGAGCCAGATATTGGTTTCTATAAAGCAGAAATATTAGCCAAACGATTGCAACAGATTAATCCCTTTATTCAAGTAGAGCATTATACCAACCGGCTTGATCAACAGAATGCACAAATGCTGATCTCACAACAAGACTTGGTGCTTGATGGTTGTGATAACTTTGCTACACGTTATCTTGTCAATCAAACCTGTACACATGCTCAAACTCCTTTGATTAGTGCTTCCGCAATTGGTTTTCAAGGTCAGCTCTTTATGGTTGAAGGGGATTCAGCTTGTTATGAGTGCCTATTTCCCAAAGGGCAGCAGCACAATGAAAGCTTACGTTGTGCGGACTCTGGCGTATTAGCGACAACTCCAAATGTCATCGCCAGTTTACAGGCACATCATGCACTTTTATACCTTGGTCTGGGAAGAATACCGCTCAAGCAAAAACTATTGCTGTGGGATGGTTTAACAATGAAACAACGAATTTTATCCTTTGAAAAAGATCAAGATTGTACAAACTGTCAGCTTAGCCATACTGCAAACGCTGATTAATTTGTTAAACTCCTACAAACTCAATTTAATGTTGACATTATGAAAAATAATATCTTTCTCGATGGTCTGCGTTCAGTCGCCCGCGTTGGGGAAACGGCTGTAATTGCAGCGAAAGCAGGCATTAAATATGCCACAGAAAAACCCAGTAATGCCAAGTTGATGCGTGAAACCTTTGAATCATTAGGTTCAACGTATATTAAATTAGGTCAATTTATTGCCAGTACACCCTCATTATTTCCTCGTGAATATGTTGAAGAGTTTCAAGGTTGTTTGGATCAGACCCCTTATTTACCATTTAGTTATGTACAAGGTGTGTTGCAACAAGAGTTTGCAGGGCGTGATTTGTCAGAAATATTTGCTTCTATTGATGAAAAGCCATTAGCTTCAGCATCCATTGCACAAGTGCATGCTGCACGTTTAGTCACTGGCGAAGATGTTGTAATCAAAGTTCAAAAGCCTGGTGTAGAAACCATTCTTTATACTGATTTAAACGTTTTACATTGGGCAACCAAGGTTTTGGAAAAAGCAATACCTAAAGTTAAGTTTGCTTCTTTGGCTGACATTGTTGAAGAAATCAAAACACGTATGGTTCGTGAAGTTGATTTTATTGAAGAAGCTAAAAATTTAGATGATTTTGTCAATTATTTGAATGTCTCTCGAAATACTGCTGCAACAGCTCCTAAGGTTTATCATCAATTTTCTACTCGTCGTGTTCTTACAATGCAACGTTTATATGGTGTACCACTGACAGATTTTGAAGTAGTCAAAAAAGTTGCTAAAGACCCTTCGCAGGTACTGATTACAGCAATGAATACTTGGTTTGGTAGTTTAATGCTGTGCCAATCTTTCCATGCAGATTTACATGCAGGCAACCTAATGTTGTTAGAAGATGGACGAATTGGCTTTATCGACTTTGGGATCGTGGGGCAGTTAAAACCTGAAGTTTGGCAAGCATGTATGGCATTTATGGATGCATTGCAAAAGACCGATTACAAACTGATGGCTGAAAATATGTTGCAAATGGGTATGACCAGTACTCAAATTGACACTCACGTTTTAGCAGACGATTTGGAACGTTTATTTAGTGGTGTATTGCTTGCTGATCCTCAGCAAATCATGACTTCAAATCCATCTGATCTTAACGATATCATGATGGATATGGTTGCTGTCGGGGAGCGTCATGGTATACGTTTCCCACGTGATTTTGCTTTATTGTTTAAGCAAATGCTGTATTTTGATCGTTTTATGCGAGTACTTGCACCCTATACAGATATCTATGCTGACCAACGTTTGCAGATGATTCAAAATATCGACCCAGCATCATTATTAAAGCATTAATATGAAGCGCCCCTTGTGAAAAGTATTTGAAAGATTGACGACAAGTCTTGATAAATACATTTTCGCAAGGGTTTTTCATTGAATAAGAGAAATTTTAAAATCATGGATGCAATTATTATTGAAGGTTTGAAAGTCGATACTATTGTTGGCTGTTTTAACTGGGAACGTCAAATTATCCAGCCTTTAATGCTTGATTTGCATATTCAAACCAGTTTAGAGCAAGCTTCAAATTCTGATGAACTTGAACATACGTTAAATTATGCTGAGATTTGTGAAATTTCAGCCAAAGTGATTCAAGATGCTGCCCCAAAATTGATCGAACATGCGGCGAAATTGGTGTTAAATGCGCTTTTCTCTACCTTTCCTGCGATTGAATCGATTATGATTACCATCCGTAAGCCTGCTATTATCCCGCAAGCAAATTCTGTAGGAATTCGTCTTGAACGCCACCGAAACGATATTCGCTCTAGCGCTAGCCAGTAATAATCAACCACAACATCATTTTCAAAAATCATGGACTCAAATTAAAAAACTGGGGGAAGCTGTTTTTTCTCCAATTTATTTAATTCCTTGTCGTGATGGAATTGGTGCAGATTATTGGAATGCTGCCTGTTTATTAAAAAGCCATTTATCAGTCGATCAGATGATCTGTCAATTAAAACAGATGGAAGCAGAGTCAGGACGTACCCGACCATCTCATCATATTTCTTTGGATATTGATTTAATTGCTTGGGGAGCGGAGTTAAATACAATGCATTTTAATCCCAAAAAACTTCCACTGGCTTTGGACGTTAAAATCCCAATGTTTGATCTTTGGCAAGATGTACGATTCAGCTATCCACTTCATCAATTTCCTGTGATTGATCTACCCGCATAAGGTGAGTACATATGAATATTCGATCTATGATTTTAATGAGTGCTGCATTTTTGTTAAGTGCTTGTACAACAAGTCATGAAAAACCACAAAAGCAACCTGCTAAATCGACAAGTTCGTTATCATTGCAACAGCGTGAGATACACTTAAAACAGCAAGTAGAAAGTTATACTCAGGGTCAGCCTACATTTAATGTTGCATTTAATGACCTGAATCAAGATGGAGTGGAGGATGCGATTGTCCTTCTAAGCGGACAGGATTGGTGTGGCTCTGGGGGCTGTACTATGTTGGTCTTTAAAGGTGGAGCAAATCAGCAGTTTGAGTTTTTAAGCAAAACCACTTTGGTAGACACACCTGTATATGTGACCAGTTATATGCACAACGGCTGGAAGCAACTGTTTATATATACACATCAGCATGGGCAAGTGATGTTAAAATTTGATGGGAAAAAATATCCCTTAAATCCATCTTTATTACCAGTACAAACAGCAAAATTGGCGCCTGATAGTGCCCAGTTGATATTTGGTCAAGAGTGATATTTAATCAGAATAAAGATGTGGTTTTGTTTAGCAGCTAAATATTTAGAACAGTTAAAATTTTCAAAAATAAAGTTAAAAAATAAGCCCAATTCAAGGGCTTATTTTTTTAGATACTGCCATTAAATATAATAACTGGTTTTGGTCATCAGTTTTGAAATGGCAGTCATGGTAATTTTAACAGGGATTGGAAGTTCTACACCACCAGCAGTTAATGCTGTATCACGATGATGTAATTCATCTTCATTCATTTGTACCAAGATCTTACGCGAGCGTTCATCTTGAGCAGGGAGCTGACTGATATGGTGTTGCAAGTGAAGGCTCACTTGGCGTTCAGTTTCAGCCACAAAGCCTAAACTGTATTTATCGCCCGCGATACCAGCAAGTGCCCCCATACCAAATGAAAGTCCATACCATACGGGATTGAGTAAACTGGTATGACTGTCCAACTCTTTTAAACGATCCTCACACCATGCCAAATGATCTTGTTCTTCAATGGCAGCAAACTCCATTTCACGACGCACATTGGGAAGTTTTGCAGTCAGTGCTTGTCCATGATAAAGGGCTTGTGCGCAGACTTCACCACTGTGGTTGACCCGCATTAAACCTGCTACATGGCGTGCTTCACTAACAGCGAGTTGAGTTTCAGTCTCAGTGGATGGATTGGCTCTTTGTGCAGATGTCGCTCCAGGAACTAAGCTTCTTAACGCTTGATCAAAAGAATGAATCAATTTATCAATGCCCGTATATTGACGCATATTAGTCCTCCAAAGAAACTTGAGTGGTTGCGATTAATGGCTTTAAACGAATTAATAACCATGTGCTAAACAATGCGCTTAACACAGCAGTAATACAAAATAGAATTTTAATATCTATTTTTAAGATACTTAAGATGATAATAGAAAAAATCGCCGATGAAACCATGAATATCGCATTAAAGATATTATTTGCAGCAACAACGCGTGCTCGATGTGATTTTGGTGCATATGCTTGCATCATGGCATATAGGGGAACGATATAAAAACCCCCACTAATCCCCAGTAAAGTCACTGCCAACATCACGTGATAGTAAGGGGCACCAGAACTAAACATATCTGTAACGGAAATCAAATCACCTGTACGTTCAGGAACAAAAGCCAGACTGCCTGCAAGGTAAATTGCAAATAAAGTTAAACCAATCGCACCCAATGGCACCATTTTGATATTCACTTCAGTACCACCAATTTTGCGGCATAATAATGAACCAACACCGATTCCCACAGAGAAAAACGTCAGGAGTAAACTCACCACGTTTTCATTGCCATGCAGGTTTTGTTGGGTCAATTGAGGAATTTGCGTCAGGTAGGTTGCGCCGTAGAACCAATACCAAGAATTACCTAAAAGAACCATAAAGATTAAAGGCAAACTTTTTGCATAGCGAATGGTTTCGAAACTGGTTCTAAAGAAGTTCCAGTCAATTTTTAAATCAGTGTTGGTGGTTGATTGTTTGAGAATAAAGCGGCTCGATATATAGCCCACTACAGCGATTGAGACAATGGTTAGACAAATCCAAATCATATGTCCTTGAGAGAGTGATATAACCGCGCCACCCAAAATCATCCCGATCAAAATAGCAATGGATGTTCCTGACTGAAATAAAGCATTTCCCGACATTAACTCGTTTGGTTTTAAAATTTCAGGCAAAATTGCATATTTGATTGGACCAAAGAAGGTGCTGTGAGTACCCATTAAAAACAAAGCAAACAGTAAAATCCACAAATTACCCAATAAAAAACCTGCCGAAGCAATCAGCATAATAATGATTTCAAGAATTTTAATATTTCTGACTAAAAATGAACGTTCATACTTATCCGCAATTTGACCCGCTGTCGCAGAAAAGATGAAATAGGGTAAAATAAATAGAAGTGCGGCAAGATTATTTAAGGTACTTACACTTGCTGATTGTTGCTGAATCCATCCATAGGTAATGACGAGCAATAAGGACTGTTTATACACATTGTCGTTTAAAGCGCCAAAAAATTGGGTGAGGAACATCGGTAAAAAACGTCGGGTCCCTAAAATATGCTCATTTTTTTCCATTGTAGAAGACTTCATTTAGTTATATATAAGAAATGTGTTGAAATGGTAACTATCTCTCAAAATCATGTATCATGTTTTTACCTTAAATCATGTGTAAAACCAATTGGTTTGAGTATTTGAAAGATTTTTAATCATGGATCTTTCTACAAATAAATTTAGGTCATTCGAGCGTGGTATGCCAGCAAAAATTAATTTTAAAAAATCTGTGCTTTCACATAGTGTTCATTTACACTTTGATCGTTATCATATCAATAAACTGATATGTTCAAGTGTTTTTTTAAGTATTTTTGCAGTACCCGTGAGTTACGCAGAGCAAGCACAGAATAGTCAGAACATAAACTCAAGTACTGTAAATATTACACATGATCAAGAACAATTAGAGTCGGCAGCAAGACAAGAAGGCTTATCGAACGAGAAAATTGATCAACTCGATGAGAAAGTAAAACAGGCTCAACAGCAGCCCGAACAATTTGATAGTGCAAAGATGCTTGAACAGCAACAGCAGAATATTGGTGTTCAGGATTATTTCAAACCGATTGAATTTGAGGACTTGGAAGATTTACCCGCGGTCAGTGTTGACCAGTCTATGGCAAACGAAATTTACAGTGTGGCAGAGCAGGCTAAAACCGAAGCACAAAATTTTCGTAATGGCATGAGCAAAACGCCTGAGGTTGAAGTCAGTAACGCCACACAACAAGAGTTAACCGAGATCACTCAAGCCCCAGTCAATGTTGATCAATTGATACAAACGATTCGTGCAGATAACCAAATTTCTGTTCAGGAAAATGAAGCTGGGAAAACCCTGGTTGATCATAACGCGAATCTTCCAGAGGAAGAGCAACCTAAAAAAGGTTTCTTTAGAAATCTTGTCAATAAAATTCGCGGACCACAGGACAACGGCGCACCGATTGCAAAAATCAGTGTCTCTGTCTCAGGCGCACCTCCTGTTTTGGCAAACAACTTAAAAGCCAAACTCGGAACTTTTACTCAAGAAGCTTATTCTGATTTTAATGGTTCAGTGCCACAATTGCGAACACTTGCAGTTCAGGCTGCACAAGCTGTGGGTTATTACAATGCCCAATTTAGATTTAATAAAATTGATGAGAGTCATTTAGGTGTAAAAGTTACTCCAAATGATCCTGTAAAAGTTACTGAACAAAACATCGAGTTCACAGGTCCTGGTGCAAATCTTGCTCAGTTCCAAGTGATTGGTGTATTACCTGACTTGGATGAAGGTGATATTCTGAATCATGGTTTATATGAAACCACCAAAACCAGAATAGCAGATGCAGCTTCCAATAATGGATTTTTTGATAGTTATTGGCGTTTGCATGATGTCAAAGTGGAGCAACCACAAAATAAAGCGCAGATTAATTTAAAGTATGAAACAGGCGAGCGTTATAAATTAGAAGATGTCGAGTTTAGAATGAGTGACCCTTCTAAACCGTTACCGATTGATTTAAAAATCTTAAAAACTTTAGCACCGTGGAAAGATGGTGCAGATTATACGGCTTGGCGTGTCAACGGTCTGGCAAATAATCTCACCAACTCACGTTATTTTAATTACACGCTTGTAGATGCGATTAAACCTGATGCGATTGTAAAACCACTGGAGTTGCCAGCAGATTTACAAGCTTTGGTCGATCAGGAGCATGTTGCTGAATCAACTTTTGCAGCACAAACAGATGCTGATAAGGCACATCTGTCAGATAAAGAAGTTACCCAGAATGTAGTTAATGAAAATCAATTTGCCGGGACTCAGGGCGAAGAAGCCAACCCAAATTTAAAACAGCTGCAAGCACAGCAAAAAGAAAAAGAGTCTGATGAGGATCAGCTCAAGGATAAAGCGCGCGAAACCAAAAAAATCCCAGTGATTGTGACTTTAAATGCTGATCGTTTAAATAGTCTAGAAACAGGTATTGGTTATGGAACAGATACAGGCGTCCGTTTGCGTGGTCAGTATAGACGCGCCATTGTCAATCATTTAGGTCATTCCTTTGATGCAAACATGGAGCTGTCACAGATTCGTCAATCAATTGATGCGCGTTATAACATTCCTTATAAACATCCTTTAAATGATTATTTCAGTTTAGTTGCTGGTTATGAACGCGAAACTCGCGATGGTATTGGTAATGACATGGACTTGGTCATTGAATCTGCTGTAGCTGGGGTTGACCGCATCATTAAAGGATCACGTAAAGAGTGGCAACATATTCTGGGTGTGCGTTATCGTTTAGATCGAGTCACTCAAAATGGACCTGTCGATATAGCCAATATTCCTGACGCATTTTTGATTCCAGGCTCCGATCAAGAGCAAGAATCACTATTGTTAGGTTATGAAGCAACCAAAACGATCAGTGATAATCGTGTCAATCCAACACGTGGCTATAAACAAAGTTATAAAATCCAATTGGGTAGTCAGTCATTACTCTCTGATACGGATATGGCAATTACCAGTGCTGAATGGAAAGGTTTGTATTCTTTTGGCGAAAATGACAACCATCAAATTGTGGGTGGTCTGAATGTGGGCTATATTTTTGCCAAAGACTTCGAAAAAGTACCTTATAACTTAAGATACTTTGCTGGTGGCGATCAAAGTCTTAGAGGTTTTGATTATAAAAGTTTATCACCTGTTGAGTATGGGTATAAAGTAGGTGGACAAGGTTTAGCAGTAGGCTCGTTAGAATACAATTATCAATTTAAAGATGGTTGGCGTGGTGCAGTATTTAGTGACTTTGGTAATGCTTATGACAAGTCATTTAGTAATGATACTGAATATAGCGTAGGTGTGGGTCTACGTTGGAAGTCACCAATTGGTCCGATTCGAATTGATGTTGCATCTGGAATATCCGATCCAGCAAAACCAATTCGTTTGCACTTCTTTATTGGTTCGCAACTTTAATTAACTAAAAATATAAGAGAATTACTGGAAATATTATGGCTGATGAAGAACATCAAGATGTTCAAAATGAACAGCAAAATGATCAACCCAAGCAAGAAATGACCCCGAAGAAGCGTAATTTATTACGTAATATTCTGATGTCTTTACTTTTGGTCATTATTTTATTAATTGCTGCTTTGGCTGTAATGTTCAGTACTGATAAAGGCAGTAAGTTTTTATTAGATCGCGTTGCTGCAAGTCAAAAAATCATTACTTATCAATATGAAAGTGGAAATTTGCTGCAAGGAATCATTCTTAAAAATGTCTTGGTTACCTTGACTGCCGTGGATGTTAAAATTGATCGTGCAGATATTTCTTTGGGATGGCGCGCAATTTTAGAAAAAGAAATTCATCTGAGTCATGCGGATGTCAATAATTTAAGAATTATCAGCAAAAGTCCGCCAAGTGATGAACCTTTTAAATTCAGTGAAATCAAATTGCCATTTGTTTTGCGTTTAGACAAAGCAGATGTGGATCATATGCAATTTCAGACCAGTTCTTCAAAAGTAGATATCAATGATATTCATTTGGAAAATGCATTGTGGTCAGGGACTGCTCTGAAGTTTGAAAATTCAAAAATGGACATGGGCTATTTGTCGGTCAAAGATGCCACAGGAAACATGGATTTTAAGCAAGGGGATTACCCACTCAATGCCAAAGCTATTCTTCGTCTACCTTCGTTAAAAAGTTTAAATGTTGAAGATATTTACGTCCATGCCCGTGGTTCATTAGCCACTATTAAAGCCGGTGTTGCGACTAAAACCCCAGATTTGTTGACGGGGTGGGCAGTTATTCATCCAATGCAACATGATGTACCTATGAATGGTGCTTTGATATTTAAAGATTATCATTGGCCATTGATGCTAGACCAAGAACTTTTATCTAAAAATGGTTTAGCTAAATTTCAAGGGGATGTAAAAGGTCTAAATCTCGAACTCAACACAGATATTAGTGGTAAAAATATTCCACAAGGTCAATATACGGCTTTGGCACATACTGATTTGGTCAATCAGCTCAATATCAATAACTTAAATGGTCAGCTCATGGGGGGGGCGGTCAACCTTACTGGTTTAGTCGGCTGGCATGATGTTGTACATTGGGATATACAAGGGCGTTTAGATCGACTCAATCCAAAAGATAAAGTGATATCTCAGGCGATTCAGGATTTTCTGCCAGTTTCATTGGATGCAAAAATTGCTTCAGTTGGTGAGTTAAAGCAAGGTATGCATTTAACAGCCAATTTGGACTTTGATAAATACGAATCGTGGAAAGTTAAACTTGATCAAGCAGAACAAAAGGGTAAAAAACCTGAACCGATGTTGCTGGGTGTAAATTGGAGTAACATCGATCGCGCTGTGCCTTATGTAGGTTGGTTGAGTAGTGAACAGGGACAAGTCAATGTTGCACTTGTAGAGGGGCAACAGAATATTCATGTTGCAACTGTAGTACGTCAGCATGAAAAAGGCAGTTTGCCAGCAGGTAAATATAATGCTCAGGTCGACCTAAAAGGCAATGATTTACATATTCCAGCCTTTGAATATATGGCAACAAAAGGCAGCTTGTCTGGAAATGCTGTGGTTGAATTACCGACTGAAAAACGTCAATTGAAGTGGAATGCATTGTTGAATGCAAAAGATTTTAATCCACAGAGCGTGGTTGCAACTGCACCAGTGGATTTGTTAAATGGGCAAATCAAAGCCAATGGCTATGCGAAACCAAACCAACAGTTGATTAATTTGGATGCGATTAACTTAACGGGACGTATTGCTGATCAGGCTAAAGCTGAAACCATTCAATTGACGGGTAAAAGCACAGCTGCAATTATTTTCAATGATGCTAAAGCTGGAGGCGCCTTTAAAGGTTTTGCTGTGAATTATGATGGTGCTTTAAATGCAGCGCAAATGAAGCAAGGCAGTGGTTTACTCAAAATTCGTGTTGCAGGAACACCTGAGCTGATCAAAATTTCTGAACTTCAACATGATGGTGTTGCAGGAAAAATTTTAGCCAATGGTTTGGTGCATATCAGCAATGGTATTGGTTGGGACATCAATGCTTCTTTAGTTCGTTTTAAACCACAATACTTTGTCTCGTCAGTGCGTGGAGAAGTTTCAGGCAATGTCAAAACACAAGGTAATTGGTCAGATCGTTTAAAGAAAATTAATATTCAACAATTGAATATTGCAGGGATGATTAACAACAAACCGCTGCGAGGGCGTGGTAATTTAGCAGTCGTGTTGAACTCTGACCTTAAGGGTTTGATGCCTCAACAGTTTGAAGCAAATAATCTCTTTTTGTCTTATGCAAGCAATCAGGTTCAAGCATCAGGTAATGCACAGAATTTAAGATTAAAATTAAATGCCCCTGCATTATATGAGCTTTACCCAGGGTTGCGTGGTACAGCACATGGTTATTTAAACTTACAGGCACAGCCTCGCTTAAGTGCGACAGCCAATCTCGCGGTGGATGATTTTAGACTCAATGACAGTTTAAGCATCAAGAAGTTAAGCTTAAAAGGTGAGTTACCGACTTCAGAAACTGTGCCTTCTAAAATGGTTGCGCAAATGGAAACCTTGCGTAGTGGCAACCGTGAGATTCAACACGCAGGTATTACACTTTCAGGAACACGCAAAGCTCATCTACTACAATTACAAGCATGGAACTATTATTCAAAGTTCTATGTGCAATTTGCGGGTGGGTTTAATGCCCAAAATGATTGGCTGGGTCAAGTGCAAAAAGGCGAATTTGACTCTGTGCGTGCACATTTATTGCAACAACAACATGCACCTATTATTTTCAGTTCAGCTAAATCAGAACTGTATGTCGGACAACATTGTTGGTTAAGTCAACAAAGCCAATTATGTTTTGACCAGCCAGTTCGTGCGAGTCAGAAGCATGGTAATGTTTCATTTGTCACTAAAAATTTAGACTTAAATGACTTCGCTGCATTTATGCCAGAAGGTTTAGCGCTTACAGGTAAGCTAAATGGTTATGCAAAAGCATCATGGGCGCAAGGGCAACAGCCTAAATTGGATGCCAAATTGGTGACACGCAATGGGCAAATTGGTATTGCAGCAGAAGATCCAAATGATCCGTCAACATCCATGAATTATGATGAAGCAAGTATTATTGCGAAAAGTATCAAAGATGGTTTGTTATTGCGTACTGATTTGAAAGCGCCGAATGTGGGAACGGGATATGCAAGCGTTGTAATCAACCCTTATGTCGATGCTAAACCGATGCGTGGAGAGGTTGCTTTTAATGAAGTTCAACTGAAAATATTAAAACCATTTATTGCGGATGTGCGTAAATTAGATGGAACTTTGTCATTGGCAGGTAAGATCAATGGAACGCTGACAAAGCCGTTATTTGATGGCGAAATGCGTTTGAAAAATGGTGAAATCAGTATGATTTCACTGCCAGTAAACTTAAACAATATTCAGCTTTATACTTCAATTCGCCAAGATGTTGCCACAATCAATGGAGCTTTCAACAGTGGTCGTGGTGTAGGTAAAATTAGTGGAAGTGTCGACTGGAAAAATGATCCACATGTACAAATGCGTTTGACAGGTGATAAATTATTGATTCGCCAAGCACCTTTAATCACTGCAATTGTTGATACGGATATGGAGCTTGATGCATTACCATTAAGTAAGAAGTTAACGGTGAAAGGCAAGGTTGATGTCCCTCAGGCACTTATTTCAATGCCTGAATCAAGTGCGACAGTGGTCAATGTTTCACCAGATGTACGTATTGTGAAAGAAGGACAAAATCAGCTTGCTTTACTTAAGGCTGCACAGCCATGGTCGATTCGTGCAGATGTTTCAGTAAACTTGGGTAATAAGGTTATTTTCCAAGGTTTTAACAGTCGTATTCCTTTAGTCGGACGTTTATATCTTTCACAACGTGGTTTGGAAACAGCAATGCGTGCCAATGGTGCGATTGGCGTCAGTCAAAAAGTGACTGTGGAAGCTTATGGTCAACGTTTGGATCTAAACCGAGCGATTGCACGTTTTAACGGACCTTTGTCAAATCCGACATTAGATGTGGATACCAATAAGAGTATTTCGGGAAGTACAGTCGGATTACGTGTGACTGGAACAGCTTCGAGTCCAAATATTCAGGTTTATAACGATGCAGGATTATCAGACCAAGAAGCCATGAATGCGTTGATTACAGGTCGTATCAATGAAGGTTCAAGCGGATTAAGCAATGCTGAAGGATTTAAGTCTGATGTGAACAATACCATTGCCGCAGCAGGGATCAGTTTAGGCTTAGGCGGGACGCGCGCGTTTACCAATCAGATTGGGCGAACATTTGGTCTAAGTGGTTTATCTTTTGATGCGCAAGGGACAGGTGATGATACTCAAGTGAGTTTAACGGGCTATATTACACCTGACTTATATATTCGTTATGGTGTTGGTGTATTTACCCCAGTCAATAAATTGACTTTACGTTATCAAATGAATAAACGTTTGTACTTAGAAGCAAGTCAGTCTTTGGAAAAAGCCATCGACTTGTTCTACCACTGGCGTTTCTAATTTAATCGTAGCTGTTGTTTTAAAAGGACTCGGATTTTTTAGAAATTTAATCTGATAACTTTAAAAGCCCAAATATCCGATATTTGGGCTTTTTCTTGGAATAAATTGATCAACTGTGTCAAAGCGATGATTATTTTATGTATTTTTACTATGGATTGAGGAGGATAAGCCGATGCTGGTTTTTATGGAGTAGGTTTGGCTGTCTCTCGTGCAATACCTTCTTTTCTTGTAGCCGCTGTTTTGTAGGCACAAGCCCTTAGTCTGTATAATGCAATTGTACATTGATTACTTAGACTAAACGGATAAGTGTGGAATTTGCTTGTATTTAGCTCATCGGCAAGTCGATTATAATGCAAAGCGATTTGATTTAGTTCACCAGTAGTAACTAACGTACCTTGTTTGTTGTTGCTGTATCTTTCCTCCCATGGGCGTGCAATTGCCAACGCAATAGATTGCTCAGTATTATTTCCTTTTTCATCAAAACATCGGATTGCGCTGCTCGCATGACGAAAATTTCTTATCGCGTCTTGTTCATCCTGACAGTCAACTTGCGAGGTCCATTGATTACTTCCATGCTGTATTTTTGAAAGTTGAACATTGGCTGCTTTTTCTGATTGTGCATTTGTATATTGAGTCATAACGAGTGTGGAGACGGCTATAAAGATACTTTTTCTGATTATCATTTTACCCACCTCTTTTTTTTGTCCTTTAATTATACAGTATTCTGATGAGTTGTTTGGCTTATCTGTCATTGCAGTTTTTATTCTCTATTTTAACAGTGGAAATGATAAAAAATAACATTAGCAGCTTTGTTGTGGATGGCTAAAAGTTTATGTTTAAAATGTGTAGGTGATATGAGTCCTGATGCAAGATTTCATATTTTTCCGATCATGTCTAGGTTTACATAAACTCCTTGATGTGAATTGGGTTTATAGGATTCAAAATAATGATGATATTTCAAAATAACAAACTACAATCATGCCAATCTAACATTTGTATAAATAGAGCCTATAGGGGAGATTAAAGTCTAGAGAAATGAAGTATCTCAATCGTGTTGAGGTTTGAGTGTTGAAATTTTTTACTTATACTTGCCATTACAAGAGCAAGTAAGTATTAGAATTTAATGTCTGAGTTTTCGATTAAATCAATTGAAACAAAATTGGGTCATTGATATAAAAGAATCTAATCATGAAAAGAATATATGGACAATAACAATGTACAGCCAAGAAACGGTTGCTCGGCTTGAGCAAGAATTACGAGAAAATCCCAAAACGTATCACCGTAAAGTAAAAATACTGGCATGGCTGGGAAATTTATATATAGCATTTGGTGTCGTGGTTTTGGTGATTTTATTGATTTTAGCCTGTCTATCTATTTTGGTTTTAAAGGCTTTTGCCATTAAGATCATTATTCCAGTTGCGATATTTCTATATGTCATTGTTAAATCACTTTGGATTAGTGTAGAAAAACCTCAAGGGATCGCTATTCAAGAAAAAGATGCGCCTGAGTTATTTAAAATCATTAATAATTTAAGTCTAAAATTAAATTCACCTTCATTTCATCATGTGCTCATTACAGATGATTTTAATGCTGCCGTCGTTCAAACACCTCGACTTGGGATTTTTGGATGGTATGAAAATTATTTGATTATTGGTTTACCATTAATGCAATCTTTATCGGTGCAGCAATTAACTTCAGTACTCGCACATGAGTTTGGGCATTTGTCTAAAAATCATGCTAAAACAGCGAATTGGATTTATCGCCAAAGGATTCGTTGGGCTCAGCTTTATCAACTTGTAGAGCAAAATGCCAGTCGAATAGATATTATTTTTAGACCCTTCTTTAAAAAGTTTGTGCCATATTTTGCTTCTTTTTCTTTCCCTGTTGCACGGGCAAATGAATATGAAGCTGATAAAATTTCCGTAGAATTGACATCTGCTGAAACTGTGGCACAGACCTTAACTACGGTAAATGTAGTAGGATGTTATTTAAGCGAGGAATTTTGGCCAACCATCTTTAAGCATGCCGAAAATATGCCCAAACCCACAATTTCTCCATACCTTGGATACGTTAATCAGTTGAGTGAATTTTCTGAACCACATAAAACCAAGAAATGGTTGGATCAGTCTTTAAAATTACAAACCAATTTGGAGGATACTCATCCATCCTTAATGGATCGTTTAGAATCAATTGGGCAAACAGCACAGTTGGTATTTGCTGAAAAAGGGCATACAGCCGATTTACTTTTAGGTGACCAACTGTCAAAAATCACCACCACTTTTGATCATCAATGGCAAAATAACGTTTTGGATGTTTGGCAACAACACCATCAGCATATTCAACAACAAAAAGAATATTTAAAACAATTGAATGAAAAGTTAGAGCAAGGTGAAGCACTCTCTACGGATGAAAAATTTGCACAAGTAGAACTTACTGATACAGTTTTGCATCAACCAGATATTGCATTTGATTTGATGAAAAAACTATATGAGGAAGATCTAGAAAATGCTTTGGCTAATTATATCTATGGTCGTCTTTTGTTGGAGCGCAAAGATCAAAATGGTTGTGCTATTTTAGAAAGATCAGCTCAATTGAATGAGTTTTATCAAGTAACAGTTTATGAAATGCTTTACCAATTTTATCAAGAGCAAGGCATAGCTGCTGAAGCTGAAAAGTATCAACAACTTATGTCAGATCGTATCGCACTTGAACAGTTGGCAATGCGCGAACGAGAAGAGGTGAATTTCAGAGATCATTTCATGCCTCATGGATTGACCCAAGAAGCATTAGAAGATTTATTACAACAACTTAGAAAGTATACGGGTATTCAACAGGTTTGGTTGGTACAAAAGCAGGTGCAACATCTTAAACATATACCTTGCTATATTTTAGGTTTTAGTCTGCAGAAAGGCTTCGGCAAAGTGGATATTGAGGCAATCATACAAACCACAAAAACATTACATGAAAATGTGATCTTTCCTGGTGAGACATTTCTACTTTGTTTTGATATTGATGAAAATCAAAAGATAAAAAAGAACATTAAACAAGTACAATCCGCTCAAATCATTTAACTTTATTGATCTAAAAAGTTTTCAAAATTTCGATAAAAATAAACAGCCCATCTAATGATGGGCTGCTTTAAGTTGAGTTAATGCTTTAAATCGGCATGATGTTTTAGTTAATCTGTTAATAACACATCGCCATATTGTTCACGTAAATCACGTTTCAACATTTTACCCGTGCCAGTTAATGGAATAGATTCTACGAATACCACTTTGTCTGGGATTTGCCATTTGGCGATTTTATCTGAGTAATAATCAAGCAAATCTTGCTCTGAGATTTGTGCACCTTGATGTTTGATCGCAATCACTACTGGACGCTCATCCCATTTTGGGTGATTGGCAGCAATTACCGCAGCCATCGCAATCTCAGGATGGTTCATGGCAATATTTTCAAGTTCAACCGAAGAAATCCATTCACCTCCAGATTTGATTAAGTCTTTGGCGCGGTCACTCAAGATGAGATAGCCATCCTCATTAATTGTCGCAATATCTCCTGTGTCGAACCAGCCATCTGCACTCAATGCATTTTCGGATTTTCCATAATAAGATTCAATGATCCAATGTCCCTTCACTTGCAAGTTGCCCGTCGTATGCCCATCACGAGCAACTTCATGAGTACCATTTTCCTCATTGGTAATCCGTAAATCTACACCGAAAGGTGGGCGACCTTGAGACAAGCGGATTTTAAATTGCTCTTCAGCACTTAGATTTTGGTGTTTGGCTTTGAGCTGATTGCCAGTGCCAAGAGGGCTCATTTCTGTCATCCCCCAAGCATGAATTGTTTCACACTGATAATTATCTCTAAAAGCTTTCATCATGGCAGGAGGACATGCTGAACCGCCTACGACATTTCGTTTAAGGCTTTCCAGTGTGCTTCCTGATTGTTTTGCAGCAGCAAGTAAACCTTGCCAAATGGTAGGCACACCCAATGCAATGCTCACTTTATAATCATCTATCATCTGGACCAAACTTGCACCATCTAAACCAGGACCCGGCAAAATCAAGGTACAACCGACCATTGCTGCTGCATACGGTGTTCCCCAAGCATTGACATGGAACATCGGTACGACAGGTAACATAATGTCTTTGGCTGATAAATTCAAAGAATCAGGTAGCGAGATTGCATAAGTATGCAAAATCGTTGAACGATGGCTATACAACGCACCTTTAGGATTACCTGTCGTACCAGAGGTATAGCATAATGAACTTGCAGTATTTTCCTCCAAGCTTGGCCATTCATAATCTCCCGCATTTTCTGCGATGAGTACATCATAAAATTTAGCATCAGGAAGCGCATCTACTACATCTTGATCAAAAGCACCAAGATAAACAAAGTGTTCAACATTTGGCGTGTGTGCTTTAACAGCTATTATAAGGGGAAGAAAGGTTTTATCAAATAACACCACTTTATCTTGGGCATCATTGATAATAAAAATCAGTTGCTCAGGAAAAAGTCGAGGGTTGATGGTATGGCAGACTAATCCGCTGCCTGAAATTGCGTACCATGATTCTAGATGGCGATGATTGTTCCATGCAATTGTCGCCACTCGATCTCCTGAATGAAGCCCAAGATTTTTAAGTGCATTGGCAAATCGTTTTGCGTTTTCAGTGACATGGGTCCAATCTGTTTTTGTGATTGTGCCATCGGTATTTTTAGAAATTATTGCGGTATCACCATGATAACGTGTAGCATGCTCGATCAAGCTGCTGATTAACAATGGTTGTTGCATCATACGTCCTTGCATGAAAAATTCCTTTATAGTCTTGTTGATCGGCTTAAATTTTGATTTTCTCAAAAGCTTTCTAAATTAAAAGTAAAGACAAATAGAAGAAGCTATGATTTCATCCTATATAAAAGTCAGATTAAATCAAGCTTAAAAATCATCTTTTTTTAAACTATTTTTTATTTTTTAAAGCAATATAAAACAATGATTTAGATAAATTATCATGATTTGAAAATTTAAACAGAAAAATAATGGTCTTCGACTAAAGGCGAATAAAAAATTATTACGCATAGACTTTTAAATATGATAAACATATCACATGTCTTTCTAAGACAGTGATGTTTCAGGATGAAACTTTAAATGATGTGAGATTTCTAAAAGGAGTTTGATGATGTTGCAAAAAATCAGAAAATTATTGTGTATCCACAGTTTTGAATATGAAATTGGTCATAATATTGTGGTTAAAGAGTGTCGTAAATGCGGTGCTCATCATTAGTTTTCTTTAAACTTTAGCAAAATATCACCATATGATGATTTTATGGAATCAGTATGGTGATATTAAAAAATAAGTGTAACGATAGTACCAACAATTCATACATTTTCTTGTCATGTGCAAAGAAGCGCTGTCTCTGATTTCCTCCATTGATTATATTTATGTTATATGCGTTACAATAGGATCAACTCCCTAATTTCAATTTGATTATGTCTAAAGATTTCTTGGCTGAAAGCTATATTGTTGATGAGCATCTTGCAGATACCTTATATTGGCTTTGTCAGCATCAAGATTGTTATGATGCTTTTCAATTTGATGTTGTTACTCAGGAGCTAAAAGTTCATCACGCCAATGGCACTGACATCATCCGTCAAGGGATGTACCTGACAGCAAAATACGGCATTCTCGTCACTTCACTGTAGTGGATGGATGTGATTGAGTGTTTTAGCTGGACGTGTAGTGTTTCTGTTCTTGAAGTCTAATTTATCCGCTATTTTGTGTCGATTGTTGCGACAAAAAAATCAAACATCGCTAGAATATAGCCTGTATGGAAATTATTGAATCTGTAATGAATGTGATTGTATCAGAACATCAACGTAGCATTTTGGCTACGATGGGAGTAGACCTGTGGATTAATAAGGTCGATGTACAAACACGCCATTATCAAAGTGCTTTATATCGAGATATTGAACAATCACATCCTGTAATACATCAACCGTTTGAGCCTAAAAATTTATCTACGCAAATCGATGCTGAGCGCACTCAAAAGCCATCGAATATAACAGCTGAAAAGACTCAAGTTGCCGAAGTCACATTACTTGAACGTAATCCAGAAACACAGCTGACTGAAGAAGTTTCAACATCACAACATATTCAGCAACATACCCATTTTGGGACAGAATCCGCACTAGAGTTGTCTGCATTTGAAATTCAAGCCTATGCGATTGAACATTGCCTATTATTGGTTGAAACAACTGACTTGAATGCTGAACAATTGACTTTATGGAGCAATATTCAACGTGCAGTCAACGGACATACTCATGAATTGAAATGGCCGTTTCCCTTGCCACAGTATCAAGATGGTCGAGGAGCAAACCTTTATATTCAAGGTTTTATTGATGCATTGAGCGTAGAACGTAAGGTAATTAGTCTTGGGCAAATCACTCATCTTGGGCAACAGGATATTTTGGAGTTGCCGAGTTTAGATGAAATGCTGAAAGAACCACTGCTAAAGCGTAGATTGTGGCAAATGATGCAAAAATAAATATCGAAAACTTATTGAATGATCGTGTTGGAAGGGAGTTTGATCTAAATGAAACAAAAAGTTGTTGTTTTTAGCCAAATCGATTCAGAAATTCTGTCACGTTTAAATCATCAATTTAAGGTGGTGGTTTTAGATCCGAAACAAGGTGATATTAATCAACAGATTCGTACTGCGGTGGTTGATGCTGATGCAATGATTGGTGCAGGTCGTCTACTGAACGAAACAAATTTAGCAACGGCACAGCAGTTAAAAATTATATCTTCTGTCAGTGTCGGTTATGATAATTATGATCTTGCCTACTTAAATCAAAAGAAAATATGGCTGGCAAATACCCCTCATGTACTGACAGAAACAACCGCAGATTTAGCTTTCACATTATTAATGAGCGCAGCACGAAAGGTCCCAAGTTTAGACCACTGGACCAAGCAAGGTGAATGGAAACGTACCATCAGTCCAGCTCAATTTGGTCAAGACATTTTTGGTAAGACTCTAGGGATCATTGGCTTAGGTCATATTGGTGCCGCCATTGCCCGTCGAGGTTTTTACGGTTTTAATATGAATATTTTATATCATAACCGCCGTGAGAAAATAGAAGTCGCTCAGCAGTTCAATGCACAGTACAAAAGTCTTGAAGATTTACTTGAGCAATCTGATTTTGTAGTGACTGCAGTGGATTTAAATCAGCAATCTCAAGCGCTAATCGGTGCAGCTGAACTAAAACTTATGCAGAAGCATGCGATATTTATCAATATTTCTCGGGGATCTGTGGTTGATGAACAAGCACTGATCGACGCTTTGACCAATCAACAGATTTTTGCTGCAGGATTGGATGTTTATCAAAAAGAACCTTTGGCTGAATCACCACTATTTCAGCTCGAAAATGTGGTGACATTGCCACATATTGGTTCAGCAACTGCAGAAACCCGTAAAAAAATGGCGGAATTGGCTTATCAAAATTTGATTGATGCGTTAGCAGGTCATATGCCAAGATATTTGGTGAATCAACACTTTAATTAAGATGTAAAGTAAAGTTAAAACAATATAACACTTCATTGCAAATTTGTTCTAAATTCAATGTTATATTGAAAACACAAAGATTATTGAGCCGATCTATTGAACAAGACCTTACTCAGCTTATGTTTATGTTTGAGCATTTCAATCAGCTCAGCAGCGACATTTACCCAGCATCAAAATGGGGGACAATTTGATGTTCCTGAAATTGGTGGTGGGGTAGGGTTTATTGATCAACAAAAAGAAAAAACCATTGGTGAAAAAGTCTATCGTCAAGTTCAACAGCAGATGCCTGTACTCCATGACCCATGGTTAGAAGACCAGTTTATGATGGTTTTCTCCAGAATCCTAAGCCAGACCCAACTTGGACAACCTGTCGGCTTGGTGCTCATCAAGGATTCACAAATTAATGCTTTTGCTGTTCCAGGTGGTTTATTTGCGCTCAATACAGGGATGGTCACAGCATCAAACAATATCGATGAAGTTGCCAGTGTGATGGGGCATGAAATCGCACATGTTACCCAGCGTCATTACAGTCGCTCGCAAGAAGCATTTAAAGGGCAAGGCTTATTGGCACTCGCAGGTATTATTGTCGGTGCTGCATTGGCTTCCAAGGCAGATGGTGATGTTGGCGGTGCTGTGATGATGGGTACACAAGCTGCTCTCATGGACAAACAACTGAGTTATAGCCGTAACCAAGAGCGCGAAGCTGATCGTATCGGTATGCAATTTATGTATGGTGCGGGTTATGATCCAGAAAGTATGGCTGACTTCTTTGAAATTATGCATCGAGCAACCAGTCAGCTTAGTTTTTTACCTGATTTTTGGCTTACGCACCCGCTAACAACAGAGCGGATGAGTGAGGCGAGGTTAAGAGCAAATCAATTTCCAAAAGTTACCACACATAGCTCACAGCAAGAATTTGATATCATCAAATGGTATACTTTGGTGGTTTCAGGGCAAGCCAATGATCGTCAGTTAATGGCTTTTGCGCGAAAAAATAATTTTCCCGGTTTGTTGGCATTAAGTGAGTTTTATTTACTCCAAGGAGATTATGACAATGCTCAATCTCAGCTTAATTTAGCTAAACAAATCAATCCAGATCATACTTTGGTGAGCCTAATTCAAACCAATATTTTTTTGGGTAGAAACAAAATCGATGATGCTTACCAAACCATTATCACAAAACAGCGCATTACGCCTGAAAATCGGGCATTAAGCTATAAATTGGCTGAAGTGTATTTAAGACAAAATAAGCCGAAAGAAGCTGAACAATTGGTTAATCGATTTGTCAGTAAAAACAATAAAGATATTATTGGTTGGCAATTGTTGCAACAGGCTGCGAATTTAGACAAACAAAATCCGATGCGTACTGTAAATGTTCTAAGAAATAGAGCGGAAGCTCAGTATTGGACAGGTGATGAAGAAAATGCCATTAAATCACTTTTACATGCCAAGCGTCTTGCTAAAGAAAATAATGCAATGAGCGCGCGAATCGAAACAAGGCTTAAAGTAATGCAAGACGAACGAAAAATGAAAATTTAATCGTATTCTTTGTTTTAAATAAACAGATTAAAGAAAATTTACTTTCTATTCTGCTATGAACAGGTTAATCTTAAAAGACTGAGAATGTATAATAAAGTATTTGATTCACATGAAGAAAATTCTAATTTTTTTAAGCATTTTACTATTTACACATAGTTTATTTGCTGCGGTGCCAGAACAATATGTTCGTGAAGTAGAGCGTATTTCTGCTCAATATAATGCTGATATGAAGTTTTTTTTGCGTAGTTTAGACCCTAAATTGACTCAATTTAATGAACAACAAAAAGCACAATTTTGTTCAATTGTTCAGAAATATGTGAATGATATGTATAAAACAACTGATGAAAGTCGCCAGTATTTACCTTTGTCAGTTCAGTCGATGACTAAGCAAAATGTGATTGATAAAGTAATGTCTTCTCCTGAAATGCAGTTACTTCATAAATATAATATTCAATGTGATTTGAAATAGTCTTTGCCTTGATCAGAGGGTATCTAGGGAACATTGAGTTATGGATATGATACAATTTAAAATTGAAAATAATCAAACATGCTCTAAAAATTATTCAACCCTCTGATGCACATGGTTTATTTTCTACAATACAAGATACGCTAACTGTGTTGAGGAGTTTCTTGAAAACCTTGCATAGGCATTGGATGAACCAAATTTGTAGGTGTTAATGGCTTTTGTCAATCACGTTTGATCGCATTGTAAAACCAAGAAAACTTTGTATTTAATTATTTGTTTAAATACTTCAAATGGGTTTTCAGGTGTTATGGATAATCACAATATTGATGGGCAGCTCAATACTGTATCGATTAGTTTTTGGGGGAAATGCAAAATTCAAGCAAAAAGGCGATATAACTTAAGCATCAAAGTTATTTATCTATACCTTATTTTCTAAATGGAACTTTGTTGTTTTAAACGCTGATGTTGAAAATGTACTGGCACGAAAGTTGTCTGAAAAGGACGGTTTTTTAATGAAAATCTTGAATATCAATCTGTAAAGATTCAGTTGATGGTAGTTTGAGAGACATTTGTCATTATCAGATTAAATGTAGAATTGAAATGCTTTTTGATATGATTGTTTGGACTATTTAACGGTGTATTATTTCATTGCAAAATAAATGGATTAAATAGACCAAATCAAACAGAAATGTAGATTAATGACTGGGGCTTAGCCAAGTTTTGCTTTAATTTTGGCAGAAACTTGTGCAGGATCGGCACGTCCGGCTATGATCGGACGTAGAGAATTCATCACCTTACCCATATCTTTCATGCTAGTTGCACCTTGCGCTTCGATTGTTTGCGCAATGAGAGAATCAAGCTCGTCCTCTGACATAGCTTCAGGTAGAAATTGAGATAAAACTTCAATTTCGGCTTGTTCTTTACTAGCTAAATCTTCACGGCCTGCGCCTTCAAAGGCTTTGACCGATTCTTTACGTTGTTTGATTTGCTTTTCAATGACCGCAAGAACTTGATTATCGTCAAGCTCTATGCGCTCATCGACTTCGATTTGCTTGATTGCTGCCTGTAGACCACGTATTACCGTTAACTTATCGATTTCTTTAGCACGCATTGTTGCTTTCAAAACATCAGTTATTTGGTTTTTTAAAGTCGTCATTATGTTGTCCAGGTTGAGTCAATCAATCACAAATTAATCTTAGTAAAGGCGAGTTGTACGTACTGATTCACGCGCCAATTTCTTTTGGTAGCGTTTAACAGCAGCAGCTTTTTTACGTTTACGTTCTTGAGTTGGTTTCTCGTAGAATTCACGTTTACGAACGTCAGCTAAAACACCCGCTTTTTCGCATGAACGTTTGAAACGACGAATAGCTACGTCAACTGGTTCGCCTTCTTTCAATTTAACTTGTGGCATGAAGAATCCTCATTAAGTTATGGATAAGATCAGGGTCGAATTACCCTAGATCACAAGTGAAGGTCAGTATTTTACTCATTTACATCTCATATCACAAGTCTATAATAGCTTTGGCAATATTTTGAAATAGGTAAAAGGCAATTTAATGATCGTTCTTGGCTTAGAAACTTCGTGTGATGAAACAGGTTTGGCACTTTATGACAGTGAAGTCGGCTTAAGAGGACAAGTGCTATATAGTCAAATTAAATTGCATGCAGAGTATGGTGGTGTGGTTCCAGAGTTAGCCTCACGAGATCATGTAAGAAAGCTAATTCCTTTGATTAATCAATTGCTTGAGCAGAGTGGTGTTAACAAGTCTGAAATTGATGCAGTAGCATATACACGTGGACCAGGCTTAATGGGTGCATTGATGACAGGCGCTTTGTTTGGTCGAACTTTGGCTTTTGCTTTAAATAAACCAGCGATTGGTGTGCATCATATGGAAGGACATATGTTGGCACCATTATTATCAGAAACTCCTCCAAAATTTCCATTTGTTGCTTTATTGGTCTCAGGTGGACACACCCAATTGATGGCTGCGCATGGAATAGGTCAGTATGAAATTCTAGGTGAGTCGATTGACGACGCTGCAGGTGAGGCATTTGATAAAGTTGCGAAAATGTTGAAATTACCTTATCCCGGCGGACCAAATATTTCAAAATTAGCTGAACAAGGCAGTAAAGAAGTATTTGAATTTCCGCGTCCTATGTTGCATCAAGGCTTGGATTTTTCATTTAGTGGTTTAAAAACTGCGGTTTCAGTACAACTGAAAAAACTTGAAACTGAACATGCCAATACTGAAAACTATCATGCTGACATTGCAGCTTCATTCCAAGAAGCTTTGGTGGATACTTTAGTAAAGAAATCAGTAAAAGCACTAAAACAAACGGGTCTAAAAAGTTTAGTGATCGCAGGTGGAGTAAGTGCAAATAAACGATTAAGAGAACGTTTAGAGTTAGACTTAGCTAAAATTAAAGCAACAGTTTATTATGCTGAACCTGCTTTATGTACCGATAATGGTGCAATGATTGCATTTGCTGGTTATCAGCGTCTAAAAGCGGGGCAGCAGGATGGATTAGCTGTGACCACAACGCCGCGGTGGCCAATGACAGAATTAACACAACCTGCTTAATTAAATTGAATGATTTGATCTAATGAAAAGAGGCAGAAGCCTCTTTTTTATGGTGACAATATTGCTGTTGTTTTGAGCATTGAGACTTAATATATAACATGAGTTCGATGCAATTAAATATTCAACTCATTGAAAAATAATAAATCTATGCAGATATTTGCTGGATTTTCATCCAATTTAAGGATGAGGAGCGGAGCTCCGTAAGCGCAACCATCAATAGCGTTTCATTTCTCTTGATCAATAAAATGAAAGCGATCAATAGATTGTTTGATGATCTAAAGCTTGCACTGCCACGCTTTACTTCTAAAGTTTAAATTCTTTTGCGTAGGCGATGCCTCACTTTTCAGAGATGAAAAGTGACAAAAATCTTTCGTTGAGCGAAGGGTACATCCTTTACCCCCGCTCAACATGGCGACATCCATGTCGCCTCACGATAGCAACAACATCAATGATTCAAAAAGTACAAAATAAATGAAGCATCTAAATCACTTATATGAATAATCAGGCAGTTTGACTGTATCATCTTTCATCAAGGATTTTTATCGAACTCAGGTTATATAAAGTTAATAGATCAATCATTAAAACTGTTTTGGTCGACCATATCAACATATTCAATATAGCCACGTCCTTCAACCGCAGTTTCTAAATATTGCCCTGCAAAATTATAGGCACTGGCATAACCACGACCATGCCCATAGCGATAAGGGCTATCAATTTCAGCGGTAATATCTAATATAAGTTCATGGGTATCATTATGAACTGTCCAACTAAATAAACGTGGTAAACGCATTTTATGTCCGTCTGGTGCAACATAATCATCAACATCATGTGCGATTACTTTGAATTCTACTTGTGTATAGACTTCCGCAGGACGATTAGTATGTCGTATATGTAAGGTGTACGCAGCAGGTTTTCCAAGCACATCAACTTTGGTCAACAATAATTGCGTTGCACTATCCAAATTAATGATTTGGTAGGTAAAGAATGTTAAAGGAATTTTATTGTGCTCCTCAAGTAATGCCTTTGAAAGGTTATAGGGACCAACTGCACGTGCATATTCATACGTACATAAGCCTTCGGCAAGCGTATATTCACCTTGATATTCTAATTTTCCTTTAAAGTGGCTTAACAGACTAAAATGATCATAAATCGGTGATTTTACAAACCATGATGCATGATCGGAAACATTTAAATCAAATTCAAAATCTAATCCACAATAATGTCCTTTCAAATGAATGTAAGGCAATTGACCAGAAATTGAGACTTCTTCACCTAACGTTATCAGATGATCTGAATCCGAAATATGTGTTTCTTGTGGAATCATATAGGCTTTGAGTAAATGATCTTCTAAGGCTGCGGTACTGGAAAAGAATGTAGCAGATTGTCGAGGATCTCCGTGGGTAATTGTGTCATGATCAAAAGCCAAGACACCTGGAGTACCAATAAAAATCATAATATTTAAGTAGCGATGTGGCTCAGGCAATAGCGGAAAGAAAATTCCATAATGCGTCCACGAATAAAATTTATCATCCACTCGTGGGTGAATGATGTCTGCAGCTGAAAATGGCAAAGTTGAATATTTAACAGCTTGATCAAGCAAAGCTTGTCCTAAAAGTAAACTCCTTCCAGAAAACTTGCTCAAAAATGAAAATTTAGGGAGTATTTTGTTCATTGTATTTCACTAAAATTCTGTCATTTTTTATCCTAGGAGGAATAACATAGGCTCAGAATTGGAGTTTAGGACAAGTTCTATGCTTTACAGGACATCACGGATTTATTTTGTCTGACAATTTAAAATGACAACAAAAGCAAAAAAGAACAAAGACAATATAAAAAGTTGATAAAAACCAAATTAATCAAAACTAACGCTTAATTAGGAACATATAATGTGGAGCGATTGAGTCAAAAAAGCCAAGAACTTGTAATAGAAATACTTGATCTTGGCGAATTGTATGAATTGGACAAAGCAACGTATAGCGCGTGTTAAATTACTCAGCAGAGCGGATTAATCTGGATAAGGAATCCATGTCTTTTTTTTATCATCATATTGATATTGAACTTTGTCGGTATAGGTAGAATCAAAAGATGTAAATGAGCGTTCTTTTTTGATGCTAAAACAGTTTCGAATATTACTATAGGTTTCATGCGTACCAGGATGATCACCATCAAACTGCGAGCCCATCAAACATAATTTTGGATCATTTAAGGAAAATGTATAGGATGGTTTCTTTTTAACATTGCCTTGGTTATCTTCCCAACCCGTAAATTGATAATTGAGTGGGTAGGCAATACCAGTTTGGGTATCTAATGCAATCATTTCTAATGAGTCAGAAGTTCCAGTATTTAATAGGATATATTTTTTATCAAAATTAGCCTTCATGTTTTTAAGTGCTGTTTTATATTTTGCGATATTGGCTTTAGCGCAATAATCGCCATTAAAATAATCACTATCACACTCAGATACTTTTTTAAAAGGGACATTGGCAGAAGCGCTAGAAAGGCAACAACCTGAAAGTATGAGAAGTGTTATCAGCTGTATTTTCATTATTTGCACCAAAATGATGTTGTGGTTTTTGCTCAATATTTATTTTTAACGACCATCATAAAAAATGCCACATATTATCGATACAGTTCAATATGTGGCAAGTATTTACCCTAAAGCATTAATATTCCCAGAACATACGCTGGATTTCTTTAGGATCTTTGGTTTTTGTGAGTGCTAATGCCGCTAGAAGTTTGGCTTTTTGTGGGTTTAAATCATGTGCTACAACCCAACCGTATTTATCATCTGGTTGCTCAGCATTACGCAAGATAAAGCCTTGTGGAACACGTGAAGAACGAATGATTTGCACGCCTTGTTGTTGAAGTTGATTCAATGTCGGCACAATATAATTCGCAACAGAACCATTTCCTGTTCCCGCATGAATAATTGCTTTAGCGCCAGCTTTTGCATAAGCCAAATATGCGTCTGGAAGCATATTGCCAGAACCATAAACGATCTGTACAAGTGGGAGTGTATCACCTTGAATACTTTCAATATTAAATTCAGAACTATTGTTAAAACGCTTAGCAACATTTCTGAACCAATATGGCTTTCCTTCAACCAGTGTGCCTAAAGCACCCCATTGGCTTGCAAATGCATCAGTATGGATATTGATGGCTTTAGTGACATCGCGTGCTGCAAAAATATCATCATTCATCAGCACAAAGACGCCTTTTCCTTTGGCAGTGTCTGAAGCAGCCAATGCGACAGCACTATAAAGGTTCAAAGGTCCATCAGCAGAAAGTGCTGAAGGTGGACGCATAGAGCCAACCACGACAATCGGCTTATCTGTATGAACTGTGAGACTAAGAAAATAAGCTGTTTCTTCTAATGTATCTGTACCATGTGTAATGACCACACCATTCACATCAGGTTTTTTAACCAATTCATTGACTTTACGCGCAATAGTTAACAGCTCTTTGTCGGTTATACTTTCAGAAGCGACCTGCAAAGCTTGTACACCAGTCACATTGGCAAGGTTTTGGATCTGTGGAACAGCATTGAGTAAATCATCCACAGGAACCTTTGCCGCAGTATAGGTTGCACTGTTGGTCGAGCTTGCACCTGCTCCAGCGATTGTTCCACCTGTTGCAACAACAACGACATTGTTTTTTGCATAGCTACTAAAGGGCAAAATCATGCCAATTGCAAGCGCAAGCGCAGTAACCGTCTTTTTCATAAGTCTTCCTTTTCAGTCTTTGTTCTGGTCTTAAGCATTTTTTATGCCAGTTTTAAATCTATATAAATACTGGAGTGTTGCCCATACTTATTTAAAAATGCAAGTTTCTAAATAATCATTCAAATTTATAGTTACATACTCTTAAAATGAGATAAAGTCACGATCAGGATGATTTTTCAGCATTCGATGAATATATTGTGCAATATACCGTCAATAGTGTTGTTTGAGGGCATACTGAAGGTTGAGAAGTAAAAAAGGCATTCAAAAATGAATGCCTTTCGGTATGCTTGGGATCGGTGAAAATTAACGCATTTTTGCCAAGAAACGGCTTAAACGGTTCATTGCTTCACGAAGCTCATTTTCAGCTGGGAGGAAAACTACGCGGAAATGATCAGGCGTAGGCCAGTTAAAACCTGTGCCTTGTACCAATAAAACTTTTTCAGCTTTTAAGAAATCTAACATGAATTTTTCATCATCTTCGATAGGATAAATTTCTGGATCAAGTTTAGGGAAGCAGTACATTGCGCCTTCAGGTTTAACACAAGATACCCCTGGAATGTCGTTCAACATTTCCCATGCGATATTACGTTGTTCGTACAAACGACCACCTGGACGAATCAAGTCATTAATCGACTGATAACCTCCTAACGCTGTTTGAATCGCATATTGTGCTTGATGGTTGGCACACAAACGCATTGACGCAAGCATGTCTAAACCTTCAATATAATCTGCAGCACGTGATTTATCACCGGTAATCGCCATCCAACCTGAACGGTAACCTGCGATACGGTATGCTTTAGACAGACCATTGAAAGAAATACATAACTGATTACCTGCAAGTGCAGCTACAGAAACGTGTTCGATACCGTCATAGACGATTTTGTCGTAAATCTCGTCTGCAAATAAAATCAGATCATATTTTTTAGCCAGTGCAACAATCTGTTCTAAAACATGACGTGGATACACCGAGCCTGTTGGATTATTAGGGTTAATGACCACAATACCACGAGTATTTGGTGTGATTTTACTTTCCATGTCGGCAATGTCTGGGTACCAATAGTTTTGATCATCACACTTATAATGAATTGCAGTACCGCCCGAAAGATTTACCGCAGCAGTCCATAATGGATAATCAGGCATAGGAACCAGCATTTCGTCGCCATCATCCAATAAGCCTTGCATTGCCATAACAATCAGTTCAGATACGCCATTTCCGATATACACATCTTTGACATGTAAATCCAAAATTCCTTTTTGCTGGTAATACTGACAAATTGCCTTACGTGCCGGGAAAATACCTTTGGAATCTGTATAGCCGACTGCATTCGGTAAATTTAAAGCCACATCATTGATAATTTCTTGAGGGGCTTCAAAGCCAAACGGGGCGGGATTCCCAATATTGAGCTTAATAATTTTATGACCGGCTTCTTCCATCTCATTGGCCGCTCGTAACACTGGTCCACGAATGTCGTAGCAAACATGCTCTAACTTTGACGATTTTTTGATTTCGCGTGGGGTTGTGTTACCTAAAACGGACATAATCTTATCCAATTATTTTGAGTTAAAAATATAGATTACTGAAATATCACAATCTATGTTGAAATTTAGCTAGAAATTTTCCAAGCTCTAGCGTAAATATGGAAGTACTGAAGCATGACATTGAATGTCAAAGATTTAAAGGAGTTTAATGATGGGAAAACTCAATAAAACAGACCGAGAATGGCAAAGAGAGTTATCACCAGAGGAATTTAAAATTACCCGACAAAAGGGCACAGAGGCTCCTTTTACAGGTAAATATTGGAATACTAAACAGCATGGAACCTATGTTTGTCGATGCTGTGGTACAGAATTATTCACCTCTGACACAAAATATGACAGTGGTTGCGGATGGCCGAGTTTTTTTAAACCGATTAATAATAGTGTTATAGAAGAACAAGATGATCACTCTCATGGGATGGATCGTGTCGAAATTATATGCCATCATTGCGACGCACATTTGGGACATGTGTTTGAAGATGGACCACAACCGACGGGCTTACGCTATTGCGTGAATTCCGCTTCTTTAGAACTAAAATCACAAGAAAAAGGCGACGAGGAAACGTATCCATGACCAACATTTATCAGTTCGAGGCTGAGTTGTTAGAGGGTGAAAATAAATCTTTTTCAGATTACCAAGGAAAAGTTTTATTGATTGTCAATACTGCGAGTAAATGTGGTTTCACTCCACAGTTTGCAGGATTAGAAAAACTTTATGAAAAATATAAAGATCAAGGACTTGAGGTTCTAGGGTTTCCTTGCAACCAATTTGGTGGACAAGATCCGGGTACCAATGAACAAATTGGCAGCTACTGCCAGCGTAACTACGGTGTTTCATTTCCTATGTTTGCCAAAGTCAATGTCAAAGGACCAGAAGCACATGTGATTTTCCGTTATTTAACCAATAACAGTAAAGGTATTTTGGGGAATGGCATTAAATGGAATTTTACGAAATTCTTGATCAACAAAAAAGGAGAAGTGATCAACCGTTACGCGCCTACAACCAAACCTGAAGATATTGAGCAAGACATTGAAAAAGCCTTGGCTGAATAATCAAACATCTGTATCTCAGTCAAATTGCTAAGATGAAGTACTCAGATACAACTGTTGAATTTTGGAGTGATCCACAAATGCCCTATGTTGAAACACGTAGGGCATGTCAGAGTCGAATTTGTTATAAATCCCATAGTCATCCGACATTTTCAATTGGTGCTGTGGATTGTGGTATCAGTCGATTTAGCAGTTACTTTGCTCAGGATCAACAAATACAAGCAGGTAGCTTGGTCATTATTCCTGCAGAAATTGAGCACTCCTGTAACCCACTGGAAAATGAGGTTTGGAGTTATCAAATGATGCATTTGGATGCACATTGGGTTGTTCAACTCTTTTCAGAATTGGTTGAGGATATTGAGCAACTTTATCCTCAGCATGTTCCGGTATTAAAACCTCAGATTATCCATCATTCAGATGCCTATCAGTCGTTCACTCAACTCAATGAGGTATTGTTTGATTCATCTTCATCCATTTCATTCAAGCAACAAAAGTTAGTTGAAGTCTTGTCTGAAATTTTACTGTCACATTTTGAGTTGGATCTTTTAAAGCAATCCGATTATTTTCAAAAGTATTTGAGTAGAATGATTGCTTTAATTGAACGAAGTCAGCACATTCTTTCTTTGGATGAATTAAGTCAAGCTGTGGGAATTAGCCGTTATGCGATTATTCGCTTATTTAAAAATAATTTTGGTCTTACACCACATGCTTACCAACTTAATCAGAAAATAAATACTGCCAGACATCTTTTAAAGTCGGGTCAAACAATCGTTCAGACTGCACATGCCTTGGGCTTTAACGATCAAAGCCATTTTCACCATGTCTTTAAATCCCATACAGGTATAACACCTAAACAGTTTCAGACCCAATTTTTGAGTGCATAATTGCGCAATTTTTTACAAGATTAGCGGGTCCAAAAATATCTAAGCTGATTTAAATATTTTTTGGAATCGGCTAATGGACCTGTTTTTAATTGTTGCAGTCACACATTTTATTGCTTTACTTTCTCCCGGACCTGATTTTTTTCTGATTTTAACCACTTTATTTAGAGAAGGGCGACACGCGGCAAAATGTGTATGTCTTGGTATTGTCGTTGGTAATATCATGGTGATCGGCTTTGTGTTTATTTCACTGTTTATACTGGGACAACTTCATCATGCTATTTTAGATGTGGTGAAATGGGGTGGGATAATTTATTTAAGCTATTTATCCTATCGCTGCTTTACATATGCATGGCATGCTGATTTTACTCATGATACTCAAGTAAGTAGTAGTGTGCAGAAAGTCCCTAAAAAACTAAAATCTTTGTTTTATGGCATTCACTCCAGTGTTTTAAATCCTAAAAATATTCTATTTTACGGCACAATCATTTTAGTGATCTATCGACCCTATACAACATGGCAATTATGCTTGGTGAGTTTATGGATGGTCTGTGTCGTATTATTTTGGAATTTATGGTTGATTCATCTGATGAGCCAAAAAAAGGCGTTGCATTGGTTTCAATCGAAAATAAAAGCGATATATTATTTGTCGGGGTTAAGTTTTGCCGTATTTGCTGGGATGTTGTTGTTTAGCTGATTGAAATGCCGATCTAAATTTTGCTTTAGATCGGCATTATTTTTTGATTTACCCGTTTTTCCTAATATTTAGCCTTCACTGTGAAAGTGGAGCTTCTGATGGTTTAGTGGTTTTATTGCGTCTAAACAATATATTGTGAATGTCATCAATAAAGGTATATACCACAGGAATAACCAGTAAGGAGAGGAAAGTACTGGTGATCAGCCCTCCAATCACAGAAATTGCCATTGGCGCTCTAAAGCTTGGATCAGTACCAATACCCAATGCAATTGGCAACATTCCTGCACCCATGGCTAAAGTCGTCATAATAATAGGTCGCGCACGTTTATGACAGGCATCGAGCAGTGCATTGATACGGGAATATTGTCGTTCACTCCGTGCGATAATGGCATAATCCACCAACAAGATTGAGTTCTTACTGGCAATACCCATCAACATAATCAAGCCGATCAGACTTGGCATGGAAAAACTGCTCTTTGCCAAAAGCAGCAATACAAATGCACCCCCCAGAGATAAAGGTAAAGCAACCAAAATGGTGATGGGTTGTAAGAAGTCTTTAAACAATAATACCAACACCACGTAGATACAGAGTACACCCGTCAACATGGCGAGACCAAAGCTCTCAAATAGCTGTTGCATCACATCCGCATCACCAAGGTTGGTACGCTTTACTGAAGGTGGCAAGTTTTTAATGGTTGGAAGTTGATCTACTGCATTGGCAACATCACCTAAAGGTTGATCATTGAGTTCGATATTAAAATTGATATTGCGCAATCGATTAAAGCGGTCGATTTGTGAAGGTCCACTTTCAATATTAACCTGAGCAATCGTCCCTAACATCACAGGACCTTTACTGCCTGTAATCATCAAGCGCTTAATCAAGTCTTGATCTTGGCGTGCAGATAAAGGCAGTTTGATCACAATGGGAATTTGCCGTTGTGACAGATTTAATTTTGCCAAGTTCTGATCAAAATCACCCGCAGTGGCAATACGAACAGTTTCAGCAATATTTTGAGTGGTGACGCCTAAATCCGCTGCTTTTGCAAAATCAGGACGAATCACTAATTCTGGACGAATTAGTGCAGCACTTGATGTAATACTGCCAATATTAGGTATGGTGCGAATCTCACGTTCGACTTGACGTGCTGTGCTGATGAGAACATCAGGATCATCCCCTGAAAGTGCAATTTGATATTGACTGTTATTACCTGCAATACCGACTTGAATACGTGCGCCTGGAAGTGGTGCCAAGCGTTGGCGTATATCATTTTCAATTTTTTGTAAGCTGACAGAGCGGTCTGAGCGGTCGGTGACTTGAATGGTTAAGGTGGCTTTTCTCGGTTCACTGGAAGCGCCACCAGCAAATGGATCGGTTCCTGAAGATCCACCACCAATTGTGGTGTATACACTTTTAATTTCAGGATGATCTTTGATTAAATTGCGTGCATATTCAGCTGCTTTCAAACTATCAGGAAACTGAGAGCCAGGTGGTAACTCTACTCGTACTTGGGTTTGTCCAGTATCTGGCGGTGGCACAAAACCCGTTGGTAAGAGTGGAATCAGCATTATTGAGCCGACAAAAAATAAAATAGCGCTGCCCAATGTGATCCAACGGTGGTTTAAACACCATGTGACCATTCGCATATACGCTCGCATGACACGACCATCTTTTGCACGATCATGTGCTAACTCAAGATCCCCATGATCATTGGGATGTTGTATTTGATTTTCTTGTACCTGTGGCGTTTCTATTTTACCGATCCACGGTTTGAGAATATACGCTGACATCATCGGCGTGAGCAAACGCGCCACTAAAAGTGAGGCAAAAATTGCCAATGAAGCAGTCCAACCAAATTGAACAAAGAATTTACCTGCAATACCACTCATAAATGCTGTCGGTAAAAATACTGCAATCAGAGTAAATGTTGTGGCAATGACGGCTAAACCAATTTCATCTGCGGCTTCCATTGCGGCTTCATAGGGTGTTTTACCCATCCTGAGATGCCGGATGATATTTTCAATTTCAACAATAGCATCATCGACTAAAATACCGACGACCAATGACATTGCTAAAAGCGTGACAGTATTTAAGGTGAAACCGAGATAGTACATCCCGATCAAAGCAGGTAAGATCGACAAGGGCAGTGCTGTTGCGGCAATGATGGTTGCTCGCCAATCCCGTAAAAACAGCCAGACCACTAAAATGGCGAGAATTGCACCCTCATACAAGAGCGACATCGAGCCTTTATAGTTATCGACCACAGGATTTACAAAGTTAAATGCTTCGGTGATTTTGATATCTGGATGAGCTTTTTTTAATTGATCCAACGCTACTTTGACGCCTGTTTCAACCTCAACCTCACTTGCACCTTTACTCCGTGTAATTTCGAATCCAATAACAGGATGACCATTTAATAAAGCTGCAGAACGTCGTTCAGCAATGCCATCACGTACAGTAGCAACCTGATCAAGACGGATATGTCTGCCATCGCTCAGTGCGATATCCATAGTACCAATTTCAGCAGCTGTTTTAACGGTTGCAATGGTACGAATGGACTGTTCACTGCCTCCGATTTTGGTTTGACCACCTGAAGCTTCTTGCTGAATCAGTCTTAATTGACGGGTAATGTCTGTTGCTGTCGCGTTAAGTGCTAAAAGTTTTTCAGGGTCGAGTTCAACTTCAACTTGACGGGTAACACCTCCAACCCGAGAAACAGCGCCAACCCCTTTGACTTTTAACATGGCACGGGCAATGTCGTAATCGACAAACCAAGACAGTGTTTCTTCATCCATTCGAGGAGATTGAATGGTATAGGTCAGGATCGGTGAGCCAGATAAATTGATTTTACTGACAATGGGGTCACGTAAATCCGCTGGTAAATCTGAACGTACTTGTGACACTGCATTACGGACATCATCGACAGCTTCTTGCAACGGTTTTTCTAGTTGAAACTCGGCTGTAATGACCACCACACCATCTTGAATATTGGTATATTGATTTTTAAGCCCTTGTAGAGTAGCAATTGAATTTTCAATTTTACGTGCCACTTCTGTTTCAAGTTGAGGTGGAGCAGCACCAGGTAAAGCCGCCGTAACAGTGACCATCGGCAACTCAATATCAGGGAATTGTTGTATTTTCATCCAATGAAAACACATTAAACCCGCTAGTCCGAGCATAATGAAAAGTAAAATGCCAGGAATTGGATTTTTAATTGACCAAGCGGAGAAATTCATATTATTTCTCCTGTGGAGCCACAAGTTGTTTTGTTAACGGGGTATCTGGAATGGTTTGACCCAGTTTGACCAAATCCCCATCTGCCAAGAAACCTGTTCCTGAGGCTACAATTCGAGTATTGGCAGGTAAATCAAGAATTTCTACTCGATCATTCAAACGTCTACCAATGCTGACTTTTTGTTGAGAGACACGATTATCTTTATTCACTATGAATACATAAGAGAAACCATCACGTAACAAAACAGCGGTTTGCGGTACAGTTAAAGCGGGTTTTTGACCTAAATCAAATTCGCCCTTTACAAACATGCCCATACGAACTGCGTCAGTGGTTGGAATATCGACATAGACCAAACCATAGCGTGTTTGTGGGTCGATCACAGGTGCAATCATTCTTACTGTCCCTTGAACAGCAGATCGAGAAGGATCAGGCGAGGTAATTTGGGCTGTCATACCTTTCGCTAGTTTATATAAATCAGTGGAGGTAACTTCAGCGCGCCATTCCAAACGATTATCACGAATTAAGCGAAACAACTCTTGACCAGTTTGTGCTAAAGAACCCACAGTCGCAGTACGTGCAGAGATTACGCCGTGATCAGGAGCAATGACTTGGGTTTGTGTTAAGCGGAGTTGATTGCTATCAATTTGTGCCTTCGCAGCATCTAGACGAGCTTGAGCTGTATTCCGTGAAGTCAGATATTGAGTAGCTTCCTGTTGAGAAATTGCGCCAGTATTTTTAAGTTGTTGGATACGTTGATTATTGAGAATTGCATCTGCAAGTACGGCTTTTGCTTCAGCATAATTGGCTTTTGCTGTAGCTAGTTCAGCACGAATACTTTCGCTATTGATTTCAGCAAGTACTTGCCCACGTTGAACTGAATCACCAACATTGACATTGACTTTGGTTATGCGCTGTCCAGACAGTTCACTACCGATGACGACTTCTTGCCAAGCAGCAATATTTCCATTGGCGGTAAAGTTTTGTTTCCAATTTTGAAGCTCAGGCTGTACCACTGTAACGGTGAGAGAGGGTTTGGTATTCGACGAGGGTGTATCAATATTTTGTGAAGAAACTTGTTTTTTACTTGAAGATTTCCATGCAAAGAAAATCACCACTAAAACAATAACACTCACTGCAACAACGATCCAGATTTTTGAATTTATGCGTTTTATTTGCATTGGGTCATGCGATTTCATTTTAGTTTTTTAAATAGGTAAAGATAGTGCAGTATCTCTAAACGATCTAGGTTTGGTCAAGCTTTGAGTGGGTTGTATCTGTGATATTTTTCAAATTTAAATGTGTATTTTTTTATCTTGAACATACTCGGGATTAGGATATTTAAAGTTTGATAAAAGAACGTGAAGCTGCATTTTACTATGTTGAAATTATTTCTATGTTTTTAATATGAAAATAATCAAATATTGCATAATTTTTTACAAATACTACATGAAGGTGTTTGATTTATCATTTTTTTTAATAAATAAATACCATGATAAATAGAGTTTTAATTAAAAAAACTAGCGAATGAAATGAGAAAGTGAGTTTAAGTAATAGTCATTATCATTTAATATTGCGGCATTATTTAGACTGATCATTCTTGAGTATCTTATGCAAAAAGTTAAACCCTTAATCGTGATGATGGCTATCGTCACAAGTACTGCCATGGCTCATGCTGAACAACAAGAAGCAGCCGCTCAACAAACTGGGCAGAATGCTCGTCAGTTGAGTACGATTACTGTGGTGGCGAGTGCAGATGCATCGGCAGAGGGTTTAATGCCTGAGTTTGCAGGTGGACAGGTTGCATCTGGTGGTAAACTGGGAATTTTTGGTAATCAAAAGAATATAGATACTCCTTTTAATCTCACTAGTTATACCAACCAATATATCCAAGAACGTCAAGCTAAAAGTGTTGGAGACGTTTTAAAAGCAGATCCGAGCGTGCGTGTTGGTCGAGGTTTTGGTAATTTTCAAGAGAATTATTACATTCGTGGCTTTAATCTAGGTTCTGATGATACTGCGTATAATGGTTTGTATTCGATTTTACCACGACAATACATTCCTTCTGAACTTTTTGAACGTGTTGAAGTGTTAAAAGGCGCTTCATCATTTTTAAATGGTGCGATGCCAAGTAATGGCGGAATTGGTGGTGCAATCAATTTACTACCAAAACGTGCAAGTAATGAGCCACTTAATCGTGTCACTGTGGGTACAGACTTTAATGGTGGTTATATTGCGAACGATATTTCACGTCGTTTTGGTGAAGATCAACAGTTCGGTGTACGTTTAAATACAGCATATCATGGCGGTGATACAGCTGTAGATAATGAAGAAGCATCTTTAGGTTTAGCCTCAATTGGTCTGGATTATCGCGGTGATCGTTTACGTCTTTCTGGTGATATGGGCTATGTGAATAACCGTTTAAAAGCTACTCGTCCAAACCTTACTTTAGGAAGTGCGATTACAGAAATACCAAAAGCTATAGATGGTACAGATAATTTTGCACAAAAATGGACTTATTCGAATGAAGAAGATGTGTTTGGAAGTTATCGTGCTGAATATGATTTGGCTGATCATTTGACAGCATATGCTGCATATGGTTTTCGCCATGGAGAAGAGCAAAACAGTCTGGCAAATATGACCTTAACCAATCAATCTACTGGACAAGGTACTATTTATCGATTTGACAATGCACGAGTTGATATGGTGAACACGGGTGAAGTCGGTCTTCGTAGCCAAGTAAACACAGATGCAATTGAACATAATTTAGTGCTGTCAGCTTCTGCATTTCAACAAAATACACGAAATGCATATGTAATGGACTATTTGAACACGCTTGCGAATAATATTTATCAACCTATTCAATATGATCAACCTAATTACTCATCTGGCGCATTGGTTGGAAATAACTTAGATCGTCCTAATCTTACGACACGTACTCGCCTAAGAAGTATTGCAGTGGGTGATAATTTAAAAGCATTGGATGATAAATTAACCGTAATGCTTGGCGGGCGTTATCAAACCATTATGCAAGAGAATTATAACTATGGCACTTCAACTAAGTCGGGTGAGTATGATGAAAGCAAATTTACCCCTGCTTTAGGCTTGAGTTATAAAATTCTTCCTGAAGTGTCTATATATGGGAACTATATTGAATCACTATCCAAAGGTTTAAGTAATACCAATACCACAACTCAAGAAACGACAACACTTAAACCATTTGTTGCTAAACAAAAAGAGATTGGTGCAAAATACGAAAATGATCAGTTTGGAGCTAGCTTAAGTTTATTTGATATTGATAAACAACGTGCTGTAATTGAAAATGGTGTTTTCAGTGATTCGGGTAAATATGTACACCGTGGTGTAGAGCTTAATACATATGGTCAATTAACTGAGGCTTTAAAAGTATTGGGTGGTGCAACGTGGATTGATGCAAAACAAAAGAATACAGGCAACGCAAACTATGACAATAAAAAAGAGGTAGGTGTTGCTGAATTTCAGGCAAATGTTGGTGCTGATTGGAAGTTGCCAACAGTCCAAGATGTGTCTTTGAATGCTCAAGTAACTTATACAGGGTCTACTTATGCGAGTCTAGACAATAAATTGAAAGTAGGTGATTGGACAACGCTTGATCTTGGTGCAACATATAAAACTAAACTGGGTCAAACTCCGACTACGTTTAACTTCCGTGTGAATAATGTGTTTGATAAAAATTATTGGTCATCTGTTGGCTTATATGACAACATCAACAGTACGTCAAATACCAACAATGGGTATTTGGTTGCCGGGCAACCTCGAACATTCATGCTAAGTGCTGCTTTTGATTTTTAATAACAATCATAAAAATGCCCCATGATTGGGGCATTTTTATTGTGCTCTACAAAATTGCTTTTAAACGTTGTATTACTTGTTCGCATTGTGCGATATCTGCAACCAGCGCCATACGGACATGACCTTCACCCGGATTACCTTGTGCAGTATCACGTGATAGATAACGACCAGGTAAAACTTTAATATTGGCTTTTTCCATGAGCATCTTGGCAAAGTTTTCATCATGATCGACCTTTAACCAGTAATAAAAACCAGCGTCTGGTTTTTGTAAAGGTAAAAGATGACCTAATTCATTTTGGAACAACTCAAATTTTGCCCGATATAACTGACGGTTTTCTTCAACATGTGACTCATCGTTCCAAGCAACAATCGAAGCCAATTGATGTTGAACAGGCATTGCAGCGCCGTGATAAGTACGGAATTTTAAATAAGGTTTGAGTAATGCCGCATCGCCAGCCACAAAGCCTGAACGCATACCCGGTAAATTAGAACGCTTAGATAGCGAATGGAATACAATGCAGTTTTTATAATCATCGCGTCCTAACTCAGCACAAACTTCCAGTAAGCCAGTAGGTGCTTCATCAAACCACAACTCTGAATAACATTCATCAGAGGCAATCACAAAACCATATTGATCAGAAAGCGCAATCAGCTTTTTAAATTGCTCTTTTGAAAGGACTGCACCAGTAGGATTGCCAGGTGTGCAAACAAACAAGAGTGCGGTTTTTTCCCAAACTTCAGCAGGGACAGCATCGAAATCACCGAGATAACCATTTTCTTCGGTACAGTTGATAAAGTAGGGCTGAGCACCTGCTAAAAGTGTTGCACCTTCATAAATTTGATAAAACGGATTCGGCATCACCACATAAGGTGCATCATCACGATTAATCAACGCTTGGACAAAGGAAAAAATCCCTTCACGGGTGCCTGTTACAGGAATTACATGATCTTCAGCACTGATACTGTTGAGATGAAAGCGACGACTCAACCATTGTGCAATACTTTCACGTAGTTCAACTAAACCTTTACTATTGGGATAAGTTGAAAGATGCTGAAAATTATCAATGATTGCTTGCTTCACAAACTCAGGTGCAGGATGCTTCGGCTCACCAATAGAAAGTGGAATCAAAGGTAAATCTGCGGGTTTTACATCCTGAAAAAGTTGCGCTAACTTTTCAAATGGATAGGGATGTAATAAAGACAAACTAGCGTTCATGAAACAATTACCACAATAGAATTAAAGATTAATGTTGCCCACAGATTTGATTTGATGCTTCATCCAGTGCCGCTTTTAATTTTGCGGTAAAGACTTCTGCTTCTGTTTCTGTAAGAGGAGTGCCATCTTTTTTAGTGACGAAGAAAATATCTTCTGCTTTTTCGCCAAGTGTAGCAATTCGAGCTGAATGGATATCTAAACCTTGCATCATAAATAAACCACCAACACGTGCAAGTAAACCGGGTTGGTCGAGAGTTGAAATTTCAACCATGTTTTGCTGTAACGCTTCATTGAGTGTTACATCAACCGTATTTTCAATATCAAAATGACGAAGTTGGCGTGGAATGCGACGCTGCATTAGACCGGGGTATTTATCTGATTCAGATAAGGCTTTAATTAAAGCCTGTTTGACCGTGTTTTCACGTTCTGGATCAGTTAATAAAGTACCAAAACGATCTAGAACCACATATGTATCTAAACTAAACGCTTTGGTTGCAGTGATAATACGCGCATCTTGAACATCAAGATTCATACGATCTAAAATAGCAACAGTGGTTGCAAACAAGTTAGGTTGATCTTGAGTATAAATAAAGATTTGAACAGCATCTTGTGCTGCTTTTCGATGCGCACGCATGAGCACTAATGGTGCAGGGTTGTCGCCGTGCTGCAAAATGGCGCGGGTATGCCATGCAATTTCATCTGCTGATTCTTTGAGAAAGTACTCGTCTCCCAACTCTTGCCAAACTTTTTCCACTTGATCGAGTGGGAATTCATCCACCAATACTTCACTTGCTGAAAATTTAGTATCCTCAATCAGCATTTGGTAGTCCACTGGACGACCTAAGCCTGAACGAATCACATCACGCGCATGTGTATACAGTTGACGCATTAAAGAAGAGCGCCAAGTGTTCCAAAGTTTTGGATTGGTTGCATTGATATCGGCAACAGTCAGTGTGTATAGATAATCTAAATGCTCCATATCCCCGAGTTTCTCGGCAAACTCTTTAACTACATCGGGGTCAGAAATATCTTTTTTCTGTGCAGTCATCGACATCAATAAATGATTTTGGATCAGCCAAGCCACCAAATTACATTCACGCTCGGTAAATCCATGTGCCAAACAGAATTCAATCGCATCTTCAGCACCCAGTTCACTGTGGTCACCGCCACGTCCTTTGGCAATATCATGGAATATTGCAGCAAGGAAAACGATATCACGGCGGACTAAACGCTGAAAAACTGAACTTACAACAGGGTAATCTTTGGCAAACTCTGGCTCTTTAAAGCGATTTAAATTACGGATTAACAGTAACGTATGTGCATCGACGGTATAAATATGGAATAAATCATATTGCATTAGCCCCATAATTTGCCCAAATGCAGGAATATAATTGCCCAATACACCATAACGTTTCATCGCCACCATCGTTTCATATAAGCGATAGGGTGAGCGAATAATTGCCATAAACAAAGCTTGATGATTTGGATTATCTCGGAAAGCCTGATCAATTCGTTTTGCGGCTAAAGTCAACAGACGTAAAGTACGTGCACGAATGCCTTCAATTTCAGGACGATTTGCCAAGATATAGAAAATTTCTAAAATAGCACTTGGATTTTCTGAGAATGTTTTATGTTGTTGGACCGCAAGTTTGCCATCCACCAGCTTGAAGTGTTCGTTAATATTTTCAATTTTACGCTCATAGTCTGGTAAGCGTGGTGTAATTACTGACTCATTGAAATAGGCCAATAACATTTCATTTAAAGTGGAAACCTGTTGAGCTGTCCGATAGTAACGTTTCATGAACTGTTCAATCGGATAGTTTGGGTGATGGGCATCCTCTCGTGTATAGCCAAATTTAGCCGCAATATCACGCTGATAATCAAATAATAAACGGTTTTCATCACGCTTGGTTAAACGGTGCAAGTGGTGGCGAATTTCCCATAGAAAATTTTCAGCCTCTTCAAGTACGCCTAACTCAAATTCAGAAATAAAACCTAAATGAACCAAATCGTAAATACGATTTACGCGAAAATGGCGTTTTGCAATCCACCCAATTTGATTGATGTCTCGAATACCACCCGGCGCATTTTTGATATCGGGTTCTAAGTTACTTTCTGTGTTGTTGTGCTGTGCATAGCGGTGCGCTTGTTCAGCCATTTTTGCATCAAAGAACGTTTTGTCAGTCCAAGTCTGAGAAACAACTCGACGTGGCCATCTTGCTAAATGCTGATTACCAATAATTAAGCGCGCTTCAATAAGAGAAGTGGCTACAGTCAGATCAGTCGTGGCTTGTTCAAAGCAACTGCGTATGGTACGTACACTGATACCTGGTTTGAAATTGCCCACATCCCATAATGTTGAAATAAACTGTGTGACGATCTGCTCTTGTTCAGGGGAAAGGTCTTCCTCCGACAAAATCATGATGTCTACATCAGAGTAGGGCAACATCTCACGTCGACCATACCCACCTACAGCAAACAAACCTAAATCTGTTTGATCTAAACCCGAATGTTTCCATAAAAACATCAGGGCTTCATCTACGACATTTGAACGAGCACGAACGATTTCACGTATGGTTGTTCCATGATCATAAGCCTCATTTAACTGTTGTTCGACATCACTACGCCATTGATTGATTGCTTTAATGTCGTTGTTGTCGCTTACATATTCCAACAGAGGAGAGGTGTTGATCATGGATATTTTGTCCGCAAATTTATAGGCTATTTGTTTAAATGAACAGTCACTTTTGATGCTGCTTCTTGTGCAAGTTCACGTGCTTGGTCTGTCGTTTCGGCACGGGCAGTTGCAACGCCCATACGACGACGTTTAAATCCTTCAGGTTTACCAAAAAGACGTAGATCTGTAGCAGGGTTTTGCAAAGCAAGATTTAAGCCAGAGAATGAAAGATTATTCGCATCGGTACCTGCATAGATGACAGCACTTGCGGCAACACTATGGCGTTCGGTATTGACAGGCAAACCTAAAATAGCACGAGCATGCAATTCAAATTCACTTTGGAATTGAGATGCAAGTGTAACTAAACCAGTATCGTGTGGGCGAGGTGACACCTCACTAAACCATACTTTATCGCCTTTTACAAACAGTTCTACCCCAAAAATACCACAACCGCCTAAGGCTACAGTGACTTTATTGGCAATACGTTTTGCTTCATTTAAAGCGGCTTCAGTCATGATTTGAGGTTGCCAGCTTTCTACATAGTCTCCTGCATCTTGACGATGCCCAATCGGGTCGCAAAAGGAGGTCTCAATTTCGCCCGTTTCAGGGTTTTTCGCACGTACAGTAAGTAAAGTAATTTCAAAATCAAAGTCAATTTGAGATTCGACAATCACTGTGCCCTGGTTTACACGACCACCTGTTTGTGCATATTCCCAAGCAGCATCGACTTCAGCATATTCTTTTACTCGAGATTGTCCTTTACCAGAAGAAGACATCACTGGTTTTACAAAGTTTGGATAACCAATATCATCACAAGCAGAACGGAAACTTTCTAAAGTATTTGCAAAACGATAAGCAGAAGTAGGTAAGCCTAATTCTTCCGCTGCCAAACGTCGAATTCCTTCACGATTCATGGTCAGATTTACTGCTTGAGCAGAAGGAATGACAGTGGCAATATTTTGTTGTTCAATTTCCACCAAGACTTGTGTGGCAATCGCTTCAATTTCTGGAACAATCAGATGAGGCTTAACTCTTTCGATTAAAGCTTTAAGTTCATTTGCATCTGCCATATTTAAGGCATAAGAAAAATGAGCAACTTGCATGGCAGGTGCATTTTCGTAGCGGTCTGCCGCATGGACTTCTACACCAAGTCGTTGTAATGAAATCACCACTTCTTTACCCAGTTCACCTGAACCCAACAATAAAACTTTATACGCAGATGATTGAAGTGGGGTACCAATAGTCACGCTCATGCGATTCTTCCATGCTTGTCTTATGGATTGTTAGCATAGCAGAAGTCAGGCATCTGTTCAGGGTTGATTCACATAAAATAATGATATTGTCTAACAGATTTTTTTATATAAGTTAAGCCGCTACTTTTTTAAGTGTTCCAAGGCTTCGCATAAAAAAAATGGCTAAATTGATTTTTTTAATTTTTTCCTTTTTTGAATAAAAAGTATCAATGCAATGATACAAATGAGAATTTCAACAAAAAAAGACCAATGAAAAATAAAGTTGAGCCACCACGGTTGATAACGTGCGCTAACTTCAAAGAAGACGTAGGGCTGGTCAATAAAAGGGGCAAATAGCCAAACATCACCGACAAAAGTATCTAAGAAAATATGTAATAGTGCGGCAGATGCAAAAAGGCTGAACATCCATGCGATTTTAGAGTTGTATTTTGTTTTCACTAAATAAATTAAAGCAATAACAAAAATTGGAATCCAAAAAGAAAACCAATGTAAAAAATATTTGTGGTGATGCACAGAACGGTGGTCAAACAAATAAAAATAAAATAGATCTATATCTGGGAAGATAGCGCCAAGCATAATGATGCTAAAGAATGCTTTGTGGCTGATTTTAGTTTGTTTGAATTTTTGATGAAGAAGTCGGGCAAGAATATAACCCGAAGGTAAGTGTGCAATGAACATAATAAAAATCTTGCGAAATAAGCTTTAGGATGATTTTTTAAATGTGGTTAAGTTTTATCAATCATGAAACATTTACCATAACATAGAAATGATATGTAAAAAGATCAAGTTTGTAATGCCACGCTTAACATCTTAAGTTTAAATTATTTGTTTTACTTAGGCGATGCTTCACTTTGCTCACCTCATTTTTTAACCGTATTCTTGCACTGCAAACAAAGTAGTGCCTTGTTTTTTTTTATATCCTCCATTCGACAATCGCAACATCCATCTCGTGTTACCGTATAAAGACCACATTTATATTTTATCAATATTTAAAAGTATTGAATGCTCATTTTTTGACTACAGCAGGAAGCCTAATGTGTTTTTATAATGTGCTTTAAACAATGTGATGAAAATTAAGAATTCCCAAATTGTTGGTCAAAAAGATTCTTTATTTTAAAAACACCTCTCCATTCAATGAAATGATTTCATCATTTAAATGGTGATTTTTGAAGGAGGTTTAGCATGATGAATGTTAAACATAGGTATAGACCAAACCATAGGCGAGTGCTGCAATAAGCGTCGCTAAAACGATTCGTTTAAATTTAAAGTACAACCCTGTCAGTACCACAAAACCGATGAACATCGCAAAACTCTTATTGGGCGTTTCAATTAACGGGGGAAGAGTTGCAACAATCAACATTGAGCTGATCGCTGCAATACCAATACTGCCCAATGCTATTTTTAGCCATGTTGAGCCACGTGACTGTTGGTGTTGCTGGCTTTTTTGCAATAAATAAAAGGGACCAAAGCGAGAGGCAAAGTTTGCAATACCCACCAAAATACCGACCAGAATAATATGTAAGTCCATGTTAAATGCTCACTTCATCTTTTTGTTTTAAAATGTAATATTTAAATAATCCCGCCAAAATACCTGATGCAATACCGATAAAAATTGCTGCTGACATATTGATAAAATAACACGCCATAGCCGAAACGACTAAAGAGACAAAAACCACAAAAGTATGCTTTCTTTCAAAAGCGGCCAATAAAAAGCTCAAGAACAAAGCAGGCAGTAGGAAGTCTAATGCCGCTTGTAAGAACTGAGGCAAATGCGTGACTTGATCAGCAAATAATCCACCTAAAAATGAACCAAGTGCCCATGACATCCAGCTAAATAGGCTGAGTCCTAACATCCATGATTCTGACCACTCTTGACGACGTTGCGACAGTTTGATCATACCTGCGGCAAATACTTCATCCGTTAGTCCCCAAGCCCAAACTGCGGTCTTTTTTAAGTTTAAACGATCTTGAATGAGGTTTTGTAAGGCTGGACCATAAAGCACATGACGAATATCTAAGGCAATTACGGTGAGTGCGGTCATCCATATGGATGTACCACTCCCTAATAATGCCACCACCAGAAACTGACTTGCACCAGCATACATGGAGCATGACAAAAAGAGTGCTTCCCACGCACTAAACCCGAATTGAGTTGCCGATACGCCAAAGGCAAAAGAAACAGGAAGGTAGGTAAAAATAATGGCTTGGCTATCTTTCGCGCCTTGCCAAAAGCCAGCGATTTGGACTGGATGATTGTGCTCGGACACAGGACACCTAAAAACCAGAGTAAAACAAAAGGTAAAATCAAGATTGAGTATTCTACCTGAATTTACTAGCATAGGAGTGAAATGTTTATTTAGGCGTGACTTTATGTTCGCAAATCAGTCGAAATTATTATTGAGTATGACCTTGATTTTAGGTGTTTTAGGTTTACAAGCATGTGGTAATTCATCTTCTGAACCTCAGCAAAAGGTCGAAATCAAAGCTGCGCCAAAACTTACCAATGACGCAACCACATATGCTCATGCAGCTTGGGCGTTAATTAACCAAGTTGAACCTTATGTTTATCGAAAACAATTAAATCTAATAGAGGACAATGTGCGAAAACCGATTCGTAAGTTGAGTACGGATTGGCGAATCAATGTCAAAATGACTGATTCTGTGACTGAAGGAAAATATGCTTTATGTCGTAAAGCCATGACCAGCTTAGACAATTGGGCACGTTCGACGCTTGAGAAAGATGGTGAAATGCAGAAAAATCAGGTGCAATATGAGCGCGATAAAGCACAGTGTAAAGATGCAATTGATAATCCTAGTTTAGGAAATACCAAAGCGAATAATAATATTTTTTAATCAAGTATGTAAAAATGGCGCAGATGAAGCGCCATTATTATTGATTAACTGAATTGCTTTGGGACAATTAAGGTTTTAAAGGATTGGTTGACGCGGTTTTAACGGCTTTGTCTTTAGTCGCTGCCGCTTTTGCAGCTGTATCAGCTTTTGCCTTCGCTGCTGCATCAGTCTTCACTTTTGTAGCAGTTTCTGCTTTTGCCTTGGTTGCAGCAGTTTCAGTTTTTACCGCAGCTTTGGTATCTTTGGGTTTTGCTTCAACTGCTTTGGTGGTATCTGCTTTTGCTTTCGTTGCAGTAGACGATGCTTTAGATGCAGTTTGTGCTGCAGGGTTGGCAGCTACACATTTTCCGCCTTTATGATTCGGACCAGTCCCACCGACTAGTGTTGTACCTTTAGGACATGCAAAAGCAGAAGCGCTAAGCACTGTGAATAGACCCGCCGTGAGAAGAGTTGTGATTTTTTTCATTTATTTCAACTTTTATTGAGATGGCATTAGCGCCTGAATAAAATATAAATCTATTTTTTCATAAGTAGAATACACAAATTGTATATTTTATTTATAAAATGATTATATATTCCAGCTATTTAAGCTTGTTTTAATCTTAACTGAAAAATACCGCGCAGTTATTTTAATGTGAAGATTCATTCATTGAATGGGCAATAGCGTGTAACTGATTGATATCTAAAATTTCTATTTTTTTAAAAGCAATTTTTAGAATACCTTGTTGTTCCAGTAAGTGTAATTCTTGATTGATGGTTTGTCTTGAACATTTCAACATGAGAGCCAATTGATCTTGAGACAAATGGATGGTGTTCTTTTCAATGTATGCATGGTTTCCATAACCATTCAAAATAAACATTAAACGTTGCGCCAAACGTTGTTGTATATGCTGTGTTTGAATCGAAATCAGTTCTAAAAATGCGAAGCGAAGTTTTTGGCAGGTGAGTTGTGCGATATGGAACCAGTATTGGGGATGTTGAACTAGAAAGTCGTTCATAATCAAGCTAGGGATATGCAAAATCAGACATTTTCCAACAGCAATTGCATCATGTGAACGTGGCTGCTGGTCTACTAAAGATATTTCTCCAAACCACATGATTGGTTCTACGATTGCAGCAACAGATTCATTACCTTCAATGTCGATATAACCTAAACGCACCCGACCATCTAAAACAGCATAAATGCCATTAAACGTATCTCCAGATCTAAAAATTGCTTGATCTCGTTCAAATGTTTGATAATTCGCATGTTGTTGGATAAATTGCTGGAATGGTGTAGGTAATTGAGCGTACCAGATGTTTTTATTTAATAATTCAAGATCTGTTAAGTTCAGCACAAAAGTTCCTTTTTTGATTCTGCTGCGCGTTTATATGATATTTCAGTTGTATCACACCATATTGGACCAATCATCACAGTTTTAGTGATCAAGTCAGTCATATCGTGCATCATGGTCATTGCTATGACTCAATCACATGATTTTGCATATATCAGCATCGTAAAAATTCCAATCCATTTGCTCTGTTCTAGATGGAGATATTAAATCACAACGCTTACGCATCGTTGTTTTGCCATCATACTAAAAACTATTCATTTGTCAGCTAGCCGACAACTTTTATTTGCAAGATTTTATATAGTGGATAAAAGTAATAAACAAGGACGCTGAAAATGACTCGATTAGAACAATTGCTTAGCCAATACGCAGCTTATCATTTGGATCAAAAAAATGTGTTAACTCATTTTATTGGTATTCCAATGATCGTATTTTCCATCATGTGTTTAACTGCAAGAGCAGGCGTGATGTTATCTGGTTTTGAAATCACATTGGCTTTAGTGCTGTTGATCTTAAGTGTGATCTATTATTTAAGGCTTGATAAGTCTTTGGGCTTTTTGATGTTACTGATTTACGCGATTGCCTATCCATTTGCCTATAAAATTGCTCAATTGAATATGAGTACATGGCTTGTGATTAGTATTGGTAGCTTTGTGGTGGGATGGGTGTTCCAGTTCATTGGGCATTTTTATGAAAAGAAAAAACCAGCTTTTGTGGATGATCTTGTAGGTTTAGCGATTGGTCCATTATTTGTACTTGCTGAATTTGTGTTTTTGCTTGGTTTTCGTAAAGACCTGCAAACCAAAATGTTGGCAGAAGCGAGAAAACAACGGAGTGCAATGGATCAAAAATCATTACAGACACTCCATGCAAAATAAACTCAGCATGTGAGTTAAATCAACCCTCTTTGAGTGAGTGATTCACTGAAAGAGGGAAGTAGATAAATTTTTATACAAGATAATCTTTGATTAAGATCACCAAACCAAAAAAAAGTATGGCGCAGCCAATATAGAATTTTATTTTTTTAATTACTGAATTATGAGGCATTGGCATGAGCATTGGATCTATATAGTATTTCATTTAATCGCTTCTAAATAACGACGATTCACTTCTTCCCAATTGACGACATTGAAAAATGCTGCAATATATTCAGGACGACGATTCTGGTATTTTAAATAGTAGGCATGCTCCCACACATCAAGCCCTAACACTGGAATATTGCCATTCATCAGTGGAGAGTCTTGGTTCGCACTGCTTTCAACAATCACTTTTTTTTCAGGCGTGACGCTTAACCATGCCCAACCACTACCAAATCGTGTTAACGCTGCTTTGGTAAATGCTTCTTTGAATTTTTCAAAACCACCAATATCTTTTTCAATCGCCTCAGCAATTTCTTTGATCGGTTCACCACCACCTTGTGGGCTCATCACTGTCCAGAATAATGAATGATTGGCATGACCACCTGCATTATTAATGACATTGTTTTTTAACTCAGCAGGGACTTCTTTTACTTTTGAAACCAATGCTTCTACAGATAACTTTTCCCATTCTGTGCCTTCGATCGCTGCATTAATATTATTGATATAGGTTTGATGATGCTTGGTATGGTGGATTTCCATTGTTTGAGTATCAATATTGGGTTCAAGTGCATCATAAGCATAAGGCAATTGTGGAAGAGAATAAGCCATGAAACAATCCTGTTTGGTTAAATATAATGCGAATGTTAATAATTATCATTATTATATAGGATTTAAAAAAGTGCAACCAACAATACTCGATTATTGCGGGCTTATTTTCAAAATACGAACAAAGCAATAGGCAAAAAATTCAAAAAGTGGAATGGGAAGTTACAATCATGAAAAATGTGAAAGTTGCTAAAAGTTTAAAATTTTTTAAATAAAAGTCTTTTATTGTTAAGTAAATATTGATAAAAAGAGTGGTTAAATCCATATTGTAACGATAGTAGAGATGACTAAAAAGTATAAACTTTATCCAATAAAAACCATTAAAGATTGGGAAAATGAAGATTGGGATGTGTATGAAGAGCGGAAGTCTATTTCTGGTATTATGATTTATCGAGGCTGGCCATACTCGTTGACACCTAGAGATGGCATTGGTGGTGTGTTTTCACATATTCTAAGCCCTGAAATTGCAGAATTTCTTAAAGTACATTCGATTACGGAGAGTGAACAGCAACTTGGTTTAAATAACGGTATTGTTGCTAAATTCAGAAGAAAGCTTGCTATTCAAAACAAGTTTATATATCGAAATGATCAATGGATCCTTGAGCATAAAGATGAGCTTTTATATGACAGTCATCAAACACTCAAAGAGAAGTATGGTTTAAATCGGAATCAAGTTTACCAACATAAAGAATGGTTGTCAGAGTTAATTGATATACCTAAAAACAAAAAAATGAGAAAAACTTCAGCAGATGATCTGCAAGAACAATGGTTCCAAAAGAATAAAGCGCAAATGACAGAAATGGATATAGAAGAGATAACTTTAAAGTTTAATGTTAGTCCTTTTATCGCAACAAAAACCTATAATCGTATTCGTCAAGAACTTGGAGAGTTAACTTTTTCAGCACAATTCCAGCAAAACAAGCAGGATAAATATCAATGGTTGTTAGATCACCAAGACGAATTATTAAATTCGGGCAAAACAGTTGCAGAACTGGCTGAGCAATTTCAAAAGACCAATGGGCAAATTTTAAGAGCGAAAGCCAGACTAAGAGAAATTTTAAAAATACAAAAAGTACAAGATCAAAATCGCGAATGGTTGCTGGCAAATCAAGAGATTTTATTTCATTCAAAACTAAGCAAAGAAGAAACTGCAAAAAGATTAAGCATCGAAACTAGTCAGGTTTATAGAAGAAGAGGAAAGCTGAAAAAACTGCTCAATATCCCACATCATAACGATCTAGTTCAGGCTTGGCGTTTAGAGAATCAAGAGGTATTACTTTCTTTGCATTTGTCGATTTCTGAAATTGCTAAAATACTGAATCGGAAAGAAGGATATATTGTCAGAAATAGAGAGATTCTTCGAAAATGTCTCAATATTTCACTCAAGGATCAAATAAAAGCATGGGTGCTAGAGCACCAAAATGATTTAGAAAATTTAACGGTGGATCAACTTCAAAAAAAATATGGCATTGGGAAACATAGAATTCAAAAGTATCGAAAACTTTTAATCGAACTAAAATAAAATGAGAGACAATTAGGGGCTTAATCAAACAACGCTAGGGCTTGTACCACAAATGATTTCCAATTTTTGATATATCGTTTTTATATTCTCTAAAGTGGCTGCAAAGCAGCGACCACTATGTACTTAATTATAATAATTAAGTACATATGTTTAAAACATAAAATTTTGTTTTTTTAGTTTTTTTATTATTTAAATCAATAGTTTAAATGGGTGTTTTTGTGCACCAACAACGATAATCAATAATAACTATCATTATTATTTGAGTATATTTAAATTTTGTGTTAAGTTTTTCTACATTAAAAATAAGGTCATAATAATGTTGAATAATATTTTTACTATTCTTGATAAAATGGGATATGGGACACAAAAACGCGCAATTAGTGTTCAATTTTCAAACTTGGAACTCAGTGCACAAGTGATGTTACAACGAATTGATGGTTTTCATGCCATCAATGAAGGATTGTCAGCAGAACTGATTTGTCTGTCTCTCAATCCGTTTATTGAACTTAAACAGTTTATCGGTTGCCAAGTCTCTGTAGATCAAGTCACAGATTCAGGCAAGTTATTTAGAACTACAGGGATGATTACTGGGGCGAGTCAGGGACAATCAGATGGGGCTTTTACGCTTTATCGTTTGACCCTGCAAGACGCAACAAGCTTATGGCATAAGCGTCATAATAGTCGGGTGTTTTTAGATAAAAGTGTTCCTGAAATTTTTGAAATAATTTTCAATGAATGGAGAGCCAAAAGTGCTTTATTTGCATCCAGTTTAAAGCTGGACCTGAGTGGTCTCAGCAAGAGCTATGATGTACGACCGTTTTCTATGCAACTTAACGAATCTGATCACACATATTTGACTCGGATTTTACGTGAGGAATCAATCAATTGGCTGATTGATGAATCTGATTTTATTGCTTTAAACAACAATCAAAGTATTGAACCACAAAAACTTAGATTAATTGACCACAATGATCAGTTTAAGGCACTTGAACGTCGCAACATTCGCTATCATCGATCAAATGCGACTGAAGCTTATGACAGTATTACCAGTTTGATTGCTGAACGCAATTTACAGTCAACAGCAATCCATGTACAACGTTGGCAAGCAGACAGTTTAGTGCAGGAAGATGGCAGTGGTTCTATTCTGAGTGCACATAAACACAGTGCAAATAGAGACAATGAAAGTTTAAGTTTAGAACAAGCGTGGAGTATTTCTCCTGCTTGGATTCGTGATCTTAAAGGTGAAGATCAAGCCACAACATCAGGCAATCATCAACTAGAGAAGTTGAGTACCCAACTAAATCAATACCAAGCTTTGCAAGCCAAATATTTTAAGGCACAGAGTAGTGTGCGTGATATACAGGTCGGCTATTGGTTTAAGTTAATAGGTCATCCAGAGCTGGATAGAAATCATAGCGAAAACAATGAGATGCTGATATTAAGTAAGCATTTTTATAATCAGAACAATTTTCCCAAAGACATTCAAGATCAAATTGAAAAACTCCTCACCCTGAGTCACTGGCAAACGACTAAAGACCGTCAACAAGAGCGTCAAGGCAACGAATTAACTTTGGTACGACGGCATATTGCAGTTGTGCCTGAATATCATCCATTAACACATCGCCCCACTGCATATGTTCTACGTGCCATTGTGGTGGGGGATGGTGAAGAAATCTATGTCGATGAATGGGGACGAATAAAAATTCGTTTCTTGTTTACCCGAATAGAAGACCATGCCCATGATGGCGGTGCAGGAGCTAATGATAATGACACGGACTCTGCATGGGTGGATGTGCTTACCCCTTGGGCGGGTGAAGGTTATGGCGCAAGATTTCTCCCGCGTGTCGGAGAGATTGTCGCGGTAGATTTCTTTGAGGGAAACCTTGATCGACCGTTTATTACTGGACGGATTCATGAAGGACATCGAAATCCAACCCAGTTCGATATTAAAGGCAAACTACCTGACACCAAAAAGCTCAGTGGTATCCGCTCAAAAGAGGTCGCTGGGGAGGGCTTTGGGCAACTCAGGTTTGATGATACGACTACTCAAATAAGCACACAATTACAATCGAGTCATGGCGCGAGTCAACTGAATTTAGGCAATTTAAGTCACCCTAAAGAAAGCGCAGAAAGTGAAGGTCGTGGAGAGGGTTTTGAGTTAAGGACTGATCAGTGGGGTGCGATTAGAGCAGGAGATGGCTTATTACTTTCCACCTATCCTCAATCACAAGCTTCTGGTCAGCATTTGCATGCAGATGAAGCTAAAAATCAATTGAATAGTGCCGAACAGTCTGTTCAAACACTGAATAATTTAGCCAAAAATCAAAAAACAGATGAAGTTGAACTATTAAACAATCTCAAGCAGTTTGCTAAGCAAATTCGAACAGATATTGCTCAATTTAATCAAAATGTGATGTTGTTGACTTCACCTACAGGAATTGGTTTATCGACTGCACAAGATATTTATTTATCTGCTGATGGTCAAATCAATAGTCTTGCACAAGATAATATCCACCTCAGCACTCAAAAAAACTTAATCGCACATGCACAAAATAGAATTAGTTTATTTGCTGTCATGAATGGGATTAATTTCATCGCTGCACAAGGTAAATTCAACATTCATGCACAATCCAATGCGCTTGATATATTTGCCAAACTGGGGATTACAATCGCATCGACTGACGACAAAATTGAAATCAGTAGTCCGAAAGAGGTTCAAATTAAGGGAGGATCTTCAAAGCTTACACTCAATGGTGCAGGAATTTTAGGCGAAACAGATCGTTTATTTGAGGTCAATGCTGGTCAGCATAAATTTAAGGATGGGACGAAAATTGAGAATACGCAATTTGCTCTGCCAGATCTTAATAATCCATACATTCTTCAATACCAAGTGAAAAATAAAGACGATCAAGCGCTTTCAGATAAGAAATATATTGTTATTGATGAGGATGGCAATGTTTACAGTGGTGTTACTGATCAAAAAGGATTGATGAAGCTAAAAACAGCACCAACTTCGCAAACAATTGTTGCGAGAGTTATGGTGAAAGACATAGAAGATGCACAAGAAGAAATCAGTAAGGATTAGGATAAGAAGATGTTTTATAGTCGTTTGAAATTAACCGTACAAGAACCTTTAAAGTTAAAAGATTTGACGTATAAATTTGTTGTCACAAATAACCATACCAAGAACAAAACCATCTTTGAAGGGCGCTTTGATGAACAAGGATTAACAGGATGGACTGAAATATATAATTCAAATACTACGCTGATTTATGAGGTGTATTTACGTGGGGAAATTCTTCAGAAAATTGCAGCAAAAGCTTATCCTAACCAAGAAACACACAGTACATATACCATCAAAATCACATCAGAGATCACCAAGAATGTTAAAGAAAATATAAAGGAAATTTATCTGAATGATGGTGAAGTTGCATGGTACCTGATTAAAAAAACAGAAACGATGCTGGATTGGTCAAAAAGAGTTTTTAAAAAACCATTAATTGCATCAGACTGGGATACGTTAAGAGCCAATAATCCGCATATCGCGAATATGGCTGCGATTGTATTGTTAAACCCAGGACAAGTGATTATTTTATCCAACTCGACGACAGCAAAGGAGCTTACGCAGTACAAAAAAGATGCGCAAGAAGCTCAAAATAACTTAGAACAAATGAAAAAAGATAAAGATTTTGATGCGACGTTCTTCGCACAAAACTATGAGTTTTTTTATGATGCGTTCAATGACAGTCGAACTGAGATCACTCAGCAAGATATTTTTAAAAACAACGATCATCCTTTAGTGCAAAAATTTGAAAATACTTCAAATGACAGTGGAGTGGCGTGGGGGGCAATCGCAAAAGGAGGAATTGATGGTGCATTAAGTTTTTCAGATGGCGTTGCTCAAAGAATGAATAAAATACATGGAGAATTGGCATTAAAAATGGCGGAAGAAAGAGCCAAAGGTTCGAGTTTAGCCAACCCTAAAAATTTTAAAGCCTTTAGACAGAAGTATGCTTATCTCTATGAGGAGTTAAATAGAGAGTCGGCAAAAAGAATATTTAAATGGGATCAATCTATTCAGACCAACAATATGCGACGAATGATCAATCAATCTAGTCTGGCACGAGGAACCACCTATAAGGGAGGAATGAGAGAATATGTTAAAAAAATGAGTGAACTTGGAAAAATGAGTAAAGTTGTAAAGGGGGGAGGTCATTTATTCTTGGCTTTGGATGTTTATAATGCCAGTAATACGATTGCCAATGCCAAGCCAGAAGAAAAAACCAGAACGACAGTGGTTGAAACATCTAAAATCGTTGGAGGCTTAACGGGAGGAGCCGCAGGAGCTTTTATTGTTATAACTGTAGCATCAGGAGGAACATCTCTGATTGTGCTCGGTGTAGCTGCTGGAGCATCAGCTTTACTTGGTTGGGGAGGTGGCGAAGTCAGTGGATGGATTAGCGGAAAGATTTATGATTTTTTTGATGATTAATTAAGCAAATGAATAAATTTTTATTATTTATAGAGACTATGCCACTGATATTTTTTAGTGCTCTTTCAATGGCTATGTTTTTAATATTTTCAATATTTCAATATATATATATATCTTATAATATCAAAGGAATATGCAGAATTATTTTTTATGATGAAGAGTATTTTAGATTACCGTTGGAACCATTTAATTGTTTTTTTATTAGTTTATTTCCAATTGTTTTTTGGAGGGAAATATTAAATATAAAAAAAAATGTTAAATTTAAAAAACTTTATGGAAAAGAATTTTACTATCCAGTTGATGAAAATCAATTAAATGAAATGTTGCTGAGATACCCTAAATTTTTCTATATTCAATATATTATTTATTTTTCAAGCATATTTTTTATTTTATTTGGTGGAATAGCCTATGTGCAAGAAAAATTTTTTAGTTGAATATAGATTATTCTGATTTGTTAATATTGATTTTAAGGTGTGTTATATATAAATTTTTTATGAAATGAACTTAAATTAACTCAGATTTTTCAATTCACGAGGAATAATAGGGAGGAGTGAGAGAATATGTTAAAAAAATGAGTGAATTTGGAAAAATGAGTAAAGCTGCAAAGGGTGGAGGTTATTTATTCCTGGCATTGGATGTTTATAATGCCAGTAATACGATTGCCAATGCCAAACCAGAAGAAAAAACCAGAACGACAGTGGTTGAAACGTCTAAAATTGTTGGGAGTATGGGAGGTGCTGCATTAGGTGGTTTTATTGTGATAACCGTTGCATCTGGTGGTACGTCACTAATTGTACTCGGTGTAGCAGCAGGGGCTTCTGCTTTACTTGGATGGGCAGGTGGTGAGGTATTTGGAATGGGTGCAGAAGTAGGATATGACTACTTAAATGAGAGAAAAAAAGAATGAAAAATCTAATATCGAGAATAGATATTTTACTTATCTTTAGTGGATTTATTTTTCTTGCCATTTTTTTTATTCTATTTATTATCCAATATTTCTATATAAGTAAGAATTTAAAGGGGCTTTGTGAAATCATATTTAATGATAGTAAAGCGTATAAAGTTCCATTGGAACCATTTGATTTTTATTTTTTAAGTTGCTTACCTTTAGTTTTTTGGTGTGAAACTTTAAGTATAAAGAAAGGAATAATATTTAGTAAGCTTTATGGAAAAGAGTATTATTTTAAAATTGAAAAAAATCAACTTATTCAACTTCTTGAAAAATATCCAAGATTTTTTCAAATCCAATACTTAATATTCATTTTTATTTTTTTTGCTTTTATTTTTATGTTTGTAGGTGTTTTTTTGAATAAATTCTTTTTTGTTTATTAAGGAAATTTTAAAATTGTTGTAGTTTTACTTAGTTGGGGAGGTAGCGAAGGCTCAGGAAAATTTTCAGGATTTATCTATGACATATTGAGTAATAATAAATGAGTCAATTCATAAATTTGTTTATTGAAAACAGGGTGTTCACTTATTCTGTACTTTATTTTTTCTTTCTATTTCTCTTTTTTCTTTTTTATATAATACAATATATTTATATTTCTTATAACTTAAAAGGAATTTGTAGAATTATTTTTTATGATGAAAAATATTTTAGACTACCATTGAAGCCATTTAATTGTTTTTTTATTAGTTTGTTTCCAATTGTTTTTTGGAGGGAAACATTAAATATAAAAAAGAATGTTAAATTCAAAAAACTTTATGGAAAAGAATTTTATTATCCAGTTGATAAAAATCAATTAAATGAAATGTTGCTGAAATATCCTAAATTTTTCTATATTCAATATATTATTTATTTTTCAGTTTTTATTTCAATAATTTTTTTAGGTATAGCATATTCATTGGATAAATTTTTTTAATTAAAATCAGGAGTAATTTAACCTTGAATTATATGGTTTTAAGTTTTTTTTGAAAGAATTATGAAAATTTAGTCGATTTGACTATGGTTATTGCATGATATGATCAAATTTGAATCAATAAAAAACAGGTTGAAGATAGCTTCAACCTGTTTAATCAAGGTACTAAAGTGTTTTAAACATTAAAACGGAAGTGCAATACATCGCCATCTTGAACGATGTATGTTTTACCTTCTAGACGCCATTTACCTGCTTCTTTTGCACCATTTTCACCATTGAATTGAATGAAGTCATCATAAGCAATACATTCTGCACGGATGAAGCCTTTTTCAAAGTCAGTGTGAATTACACCAGCCGCTTGAGGAGCAGTTGCACCCACTTTTACAGTCCAAGCACGAACTTCTTGTACACCAGCGGTGAAGTAAGTTTGTAAGCCCAATAAGCTATAACCCGCACGGATCACCACGTTAAGACCTGGTTCTTCCATGCCTAAGGCTTCAAGAAATTCTGCACGATCTTCATCATCTAAAAGTGAAATTTCAGCTTCGATTTGGTTGCAAAGTGGAACAACAATTGCATTTTCTTCAGCAGCTAACTTTTTCACAGCTTCAAGATGTGGATTGTTTTCAAACCCATCTTCTGCAACGTTTGCAATATACATGGTTGGTTTTAAAGTCATTAAACCAAAACCACGAACAAGCTTACGCTCATCATCATCTAAATCAGCAGCACGTGCAGGTTTACCTTCATCAAGCAATGGTAAGATTTTGTCGAGCACCGCTTTAGTTGCAACAGCTTCTTTGTCGCCACCTTTTGCTGATTTTGCTAAACGGGTAACTGCTTTAGTGACGGTTTCCAAGTCAGCAAGAGCAAGTTCAGTATTGATGGTTGCAATATCATCTAATGGATCAATTTTACCATTTACATGGATGACGTTTTCATCTTCAAAACAACGAACAACGTGTGCAATCGCATCAGTTTCACGGATGTTTGCAAGAAATTGGTTACCTAAACCTTCACCTTTAGACGCACCTGCAACCAAGCCTGCAATATCAACGAATTCCATTGTTGTTGGAATGACACGTTGCGGTTTTACAATGGCAGTTAATTTGTCTAAACGTGGATCTGGTACTGGAACAATACCTGTATTCGGTTCAATCGTACAAAATGGGAAGTTTTCCGCAGCAATAGCAGCTTTAGTCAATGCATTGAAAAGAGTAGATTTACCCACGTTCGGCAAGCCGACAATACCGCAATTAAAACCCATGAAAAGACTCACAAAGTGTAGTATAAAAATTGCCAGTGATTTTACATGAAAGCCATGACAAAGTCAGGTCTACGCGCTATAAGTTTTTAAACAGATCATGTCTATTTATAGCTGTGGTCGTTTTTTAATTATAAATCGAGTTTTTATTGAGCAAAACAATCAGCTTATCAACGTATAGATGCAATGAATTTATGTTCAATCGAATCAGAGGTACAGTTGTACCTCTACACGCCATATACAACCAGCATAGTTTCAAAAATGATCAATCATTCGTTTAAATTTTCCGTTTATCCAATTGATTTGCCAGACTGTCACCAAATGCCTGAACAAGCATCACCAAGGCAACTAAAACCACGATCACAGCAAACATCATTTGCATATCAAAACGCTGATAACCATAGCGGTATGCAATATCACCCAAACCACCTGCACCAATTGCACCTGCAATGGCTGACGAGTTAATCATGGTGACAATCGTAACCGTAAAGCCTGCTACGATTCCAGGTAATGCTTCAGGTAAAAGCACATGCCAAACGATCTGTTTACGGTTACAGCCCATCGCTTGTGCTGCTTCAATTAAGCCTTGATCAACCTCACGCAAACTTACTTCAGCGATACGAGCAAAAAATGGAGTTGCCGCCAACGTCAATGGAACAACAGCAGCCCATACCCCATAACTTGTTCCAACAATCCAACGGGTTAAAGGAATAAGTGCAACCATCAAAATAAGAAAGGGAACAGAGCGAGTAATATTGATCACTGTGCCTAAAGCATGGTTGATCTTTTTAGAGGGATAAATCCCTTGCTCCGATGTATTCACTAACACAACTGCGAGAGGCAATCCAATTAAAAAGGCAATAAAAGCAGAAACACCCACCATTAGTAGCGTGTCAATTGTCCCTGTGATCAATAAATCAATGAGTTGGTCTTGCATAGCCCAGTACCTCTATTTGTGCAATATGAAGTTTTAGTTTTTCTTGCAATGCGGCAAGGTCTAGATCGATTTGCGTAGTACCTACAATCAATGTACCAATCAAGTGATTTTGGATACTGTCGATATGGCTTTGATATAAATGAACAGATGCTTCAAATGCTTGAAAAACTTGCAGCAGATCAGGAGAGTTTTTAGGATCTGTTTCGTAGCGTAGTTTTAAAATACTATGTGTTGAATCGGATTGAGGTTCATCAACAAGACCAAAAGGTAAATCAAGTTGCTCTAAGTTTAACAATTCTTGGGTAATTTTTTGCTCAGGCTTAGAGAACACAGACCAGACTTGACCTGATTCAACGATTTCTCCATGTTCAATCACCACCACTTGATCGCAAATTTCACGAATCACTTGCATTTCATGGGTAATTAAAACAATGGTGATCCCCAATTCATGATTGATTTTTTTCAATAAAGACAGCACAACTGAAGTGCTTTCAGGATCAAGTGCGGATGTTGCTTCATCACAAAGTAAAATTTCAGGATGATGCACCAATGCACGGGCGATGCCAACACGTTGTTTTTGACCACCAGATAATTGTGAAGGGTAGTTATAGGCTTTATTGCTTAATCCAACCAGCGCTAAAACTTCGTTGACGCGTGTTTCGATTTCGGCTTTATCGACTTGGGCGATTTTCAAGGGCAATGCCACATTGTCCCAAACAGTCTTCGCGGACATTAAATTAAAATGTTGAAAGATCATGCCAATTCTTTGACGTGTTTGAATCAATTCTGCATGGCTCAATTCAGCCAAATTCTGTTGATGGATATGGATGCTTCCTTCAGAAATACTTTCCAGACCATTCAATGTTCGAAGTAAAGAAGACTTACCTGCACCACTTTTGCCGATGATGCCGAAAATTTTGCCTTGAGGAATATCTAGATTGATATTTTTCAGTGCATGAATTTTTTGGTCTTGCCCTGCATAAAACTTATTTAAATCACGGATTTTGATATGAGGGACTGAAAAGTCAACCTGTGAACCGAAACTCACCATTTTTATGCTCCTTATTTCCAGCCTGCAAACCACATATCTTTGCCGAAATCTTTATCTAAAATATCTCGAACTTGCTGTGAGTTTTGGAAAGCTTGAATAAATTTCTCTAACTTTTGGTTTTTATCTTGATAGTCACGACGTGTTACAAAAAGGATGGCGTATTTTTTATCAATCGGATCTAAAAACAGTGCGCTATGTGGGTCTGCTTTTTTTGCCATATTGAGGTAATGGGGAAAACCAAAGATGAGGTCCGCATCATCGTATGCTAATGCTGTTTGAGGACCTTCAACTTCTATAAACTTCAATTGCTTAGGGTTTGAAACAATATCCTGTAAAGTTGAAAGTTCGTTATTGATATCTTTGATCTGAATCAGCCCAGCACGATGGAGCAGAATTAAGGCACGTGCAGAATTTACGGGATCACTAGGAATCACTACACGCGCATGCTGTGGCAAGGCATCTAAAGACTTGTACTGTTTCGAGTACAGACCAACATGACTCCCGCTTCCAGTACCAAAAGCATGTAAGTCATAGTTGGTTTGTTTAATCGCATTTTTTAAAAAGACGCTTTGCTGAAAAAAGTTAGCATCAATGTCACGGTTTTGAACCGCAACATTGGGCGCTTGCCAATCTGAGAATTCAACCAGTTTGACATGAATGCCATCTTTCTCGACCTCATTGGCAACTGTTTGGAGTAGTTCTGCATAGGGAGGACTGATACCAATAGTTAAAACATTTTCTTTTTGCTGATTTTGTACATATCGATAGCCAAATAGTCCGAATATAATGACCACAACAGCAAGACCAATCCATAGATTTTTATGACTAAGTTTGGAAATTTGAGACATGAACGTTTCCTTATTTCCAACCTGCGAACCATAAGTTTTCACCAATATCATCGTTTAAAGCTTGTTTGACTTTGTCAGAAGTTTGATAAATCTTAATGAATTCTTTGAGTTGTTTTGCCTTGTCAGGATGTTGTTGTTCATAGTCATCTTTGACCACAAACAAAATTGCATAACGAGTATTGGTATTATCATCAAGTAATAATGCTTTATTGGGATCGATGGTTTTTGCCAAACGTAAATAGAGCGGATAACTAAATACCAAATCTGCATCATCTACCGCACGTGCAGTCTGCGGTCCTTCAACTTCAATAAATTTAAAATTCTTTGGATTCGCCGTAATGTCTTGTAAGTTGGATAAATGATTATTTGGATCTTTTAAGCTAATCAGCTTGGCTTGCTGTAAAAGTAATAGGGCACGACCTTGGTTTACAGGGTCATTGGGGATAACCACACTTGCATTGTTAGGTACTGCCGCCAAGGAATCATATTTTTTAGAATATAAACCAACATGCGTTGCCACACCTGTTGCAATCGGCTTGAGTTTAAAGCCCGTTTCTTTTAACGCATTGCTTAGAAATGGCTGATGCTGGAAGTAGTTCGCATCTATATCGCCATGATTCAAGGTGATATTGGGTGTATTCCAGTCGGAAAATTCAACCAGCTTAATGCGAATACCTTGTTTCTTTGCTTCTTCTGCTGCAACGAGCAAGGGCTTAGCGAATGGTGGACTAATACCGATCGTGATTTCTGCTGAACCTGTTTTTTTATGTTGGTTCCAATAAAAAAGTCCTGCAATCACCGCAATAACAATCACGCCGAGTAAAATAAATTTATTCTTGGTCGTGTTTCTTGGAGATGGATTGCCATTGGTTGGCAAGTTTGTTTGTGTCATGTGACACCCCTTAAAGTCAATAATTTAAATCAATGATGTTTAGACAGTTTGTGGATGTAGGTTGTCTATTTCGATGCTGTTGTTATGTTTTGAGTTTTGACATCGAAAAGCAGAAGCAGGATGTTGTTGATTTAAATAATCACCCTGTTTAAAGATTTTGTCGCGTAAAGTGCCATTCTCATATTGTGTTTTAAACCGACCACGTTGTTGCAGTTGTGGAATGACCCATTTGATAAAGTCTTGATGGGATTCTGGTGCAACAGTACGGGTGAGGTTAAATCCATCAACTCCTGTTTCATCTAGGAGTTGAATCAGTTTTTTTGCAATGGTTTCGCCACTTCCGACAATCAATGGATAACGCCCACCCAATTGGTGTTGTGCTTTAAGATCATTTGGTGTGATCTTATTTTCTTTAAACTTATTGTTGACTGAAGCAATACTGTTGGTTTGACGATAAGGAATGGCTTCATCATCTGCATATTGTGAAAGGTCAATGCCGACTGAGCTGGAGTAATGTGCTAGACCTGCTTCGGGGCTTGCATAACTGGCATATTCAGCTAACTTTTGTTGTGCCAGTTGATCTGTCTCCGCAGTGACAACAGTAATGCCGACAAAGATTTTAATGTCTTGCGGATCACGCCCTTGTTGTATTGCCAATTCACGAATTTTATCCACTTGCTGTTTGATCTTTGCAGGTTGATCACCACCAATAAATACACATTCAGCATGTCTAGTCGAGAACGCTAGCCCACGCGGAGAAGCACCCGCTTGGAACAGGACAGGAGTACGTTGTGGAGAAGGTGAAACTTGAAATACGCCCTGACTTTGATAAAAGCGACCATGATGATTGATCTGATGTACTTTTTTGGGATCGGTAAAAATACGCTTTTGCTTGTCTTTCTGTATGGCATCATTTTCCCAAGAGCCTTCCCAAAACTTATAGCACAGCTCTAAAAACTCTTCAGCTTGTTCATAACGTAAGTCATGATCTTTTAGACCTTTTTGCCCAATTAAACGCTCAGCACTGTCTAAATAACCGGTCACAATATTCCAGCCAATACGACCTTGTGTGAGATGATCTAAACTAGCGAAACGCCGTGCAAATTGGTAAGGCGTTTCATAACTTAAATTCACGGTGACGCCAAAACCTAGATTTTGAGTCACTGCTGCCATTGCAGAAATCAGGGTAGAAGGATCATGACTTGGCAATTGAATAGATTCTTTTAAGGTTAAATCTATTCCATTCTGATACACATCATAGACCCCTGTAATATCAGCAATAAATAAGCCATCGAATAATCCTTGTTCCAATATTTTGGCAAGGTCTGTCCAGTAATTCAGCTCATTAAAACGATGTGATTCATCACGAGGATGCGTCCACAAACCATGATTAATATGACCAACACTGTTCATATCGAAGGCATTCAGTAAGATTTTCTTTTTATTGGCTACTTTTTGAGATGCATTTGTCATTACAATGTCCCTCTACGTGGTGGAAGGATGTTGTTGAGTACATAGTTTCCAATAAAGAAATATTTCCAACGTGATGCATCATGTAAAGTATGTACACGTGCGTTGCGCCAATATCGATCTAAACCATCTGCACGTTGGCTTCCACGACTTCCTGCAAGTTCAATTAATTTTGAGGATGCCTTTAAAGCGGTTTCACTACTATGTGCTCGGACTTTTGCAACATCAATCGATGCTTTGGCAATGTTTTCTTCTGTGGGATGAGGCTTGGCTTGGTCAATCGATTGAGCCGCTTGTTTCAATAAAACTTCACTTGCACGTACATCAGCAGCTATACGTCCTAATTCGAAAATCGTTAGAGGATCTTGATCGGCACGTTCTACATTGGCATCAATCCACGCACGTGCTTTTTTTATACGCTCAATGGTTTCTTCAAATGCTGCACGAGCAATCCCAGTCTCTATCGCTGCATGCATGATTTGCGCAAATGGACCAACTAAGGTTGGTTCTGAGAAGGCAGTGTCAAAACGAATAACATTTTCAGATTCAACAAAAACTTGATTAAATTTGACCGTGCCACTGCCCGTTGTTTTTTGCCCAAAACCAGACCAATCATTGATTCGTTGTAAACCTTGAGCATCAGCTGAAATAAAAGCCAGATATTCTCGATCCTCAGCATCTCTTACCAATGTCGGGATACGATGTGCAAAAAGGCTACCAGTGCAATAAAATTTTTCACCATTGACCACATAGCCATGTTCAGTTTGACTGATTTGGGTATGTTTTTGTGCTGCCGTTTTGGTTTTAAATTCTGCCAAAGCATTACCAAAGCGAGCACCTTCAAGCACTTCCTGATAAAGCTTTTGTTGTTGTTGTGCTGTACCTGTATTGCGTAATACTTCTAAAGCATAAAAATGGTTTTGTGGAATTTGACCGATAGAGCCATCCACACCACTGAACAAAGCAATGACTTTGGCAACAGTATGGCTGGATACCTCAGCTCCCCCATATTGTTTTGGCACAGTGATTGCCCACAATCCTGACTGACTGAAAGCCTCAATTTCTTCAAAAGGTAAGAGGCGTTCAGCGTCACGTATAATCGCATCTTGCTTAAATTGTTGGCTTAGTTTTTCTGCAATCTCTAAGGCTTCTGCATCATTTTTAATGATATGTGCTTTGGCGAATGCGTGATTTGGATGATCTAATGTTTTACTGATATTTTGATAAGTGCTCATATATTTCCCCTGAATGAATGTTTTGAATTACCACTTAAATCCAAGCATGCCGTTGATCTTGTGTGCCATTTAAGTAGTAGTTGCCGATGGCATGTAATTTCCAACGAACAGGGTCATGTAAGGTATGTACACGAGCATTTCGCCAATGTTGATCAAGGTTATGAATAGATAAACTAGAACGGCTACCGCCCAATTCAAGAAGTTTTTCAGAAATCTGTAATGCAGCATCATTGGCATATACTTTTGCCTCAGCCACAACAATGGATGCTTTACTGGCTTGTTCTGGTGTGACGATGTCTTGGGCATCTAACTGATCTAAATATTCGGCAGCTTCGTCTAAGAGTAAAATGGCTGCATCCAGTAAAATATTGAGTTTGCCGACTTCTTGTAATGTATAAGCTTCAAAACTGGCTTTTTCGACATTTGCATCTACGATTGGACGAGCTTTATGGATTGCAGACAATGTATCGGCAAAAGCTGCTTCAGCAATTCCCACATCTATGGCGACTTGAATCAGTTGAGAGTAAGCACCACGATACTTTGAGGCATCCGCAAGTGGCTTTTCATCCATGATTAGTTCAGGGCTGACCACCACATTTTTTAAACGGACAGTACCACTTGCAGTGGTGCGTTGACCAAAACCATCCCAATCATTTGCTATTTCGACACCTTGAGCTTGGGCATTGATAATGGTGAGAACAGTATGTCCCAATGGATGGATTGCACGTATTGCGAGCCAATCTGCAAATGATGAACCTGTTGAATAAAATTTCTCGCCATTCAAAATATATTGACCATTTACCTGATCTAAGCGCGTTTCTATCGTTTTGGTATCTTTGCTGTTGCGTTCAGGACCACCGTTGGCAAGACGTTTACCTTTTAAAATCTCAGCATAAATAAATTGTTTTTGTGATTCACTGGCAATGTTTTCGATAGCATTTAACAAACCAAATTGGTTCTGGGGGATCTGACCAACACTGGCATCTGCCTTAGATAAAATGCGGAAAACATGTGCCAGCGTTTTATTAGAAACTTGAGCACCACCGTATTTTTTTGCAATACGGATACCACCTAATCCTTTGTGGCTTAATTCTTGGATGACATCAACAGGTAAAATTCGTTGTTGATCACGTATATTTCGTTCTACCAAAGCAAAATCAGCAACTTGGTAAGCTGCATTAATCGCCTGTTGATCATTTTGGATCACTGTGGCTGAGGTAGAAGAATTCAAACTAGACATATCGGCACCTTTCTATAGATACCAAAACGCTAAGCAATATTGTGAGAAAAATTAAACGAAGTATTCTGCTTAATTTATGAAAAATTATCTTAAATAGAAAAATAGCATAGTATTTTAAAAAATAAGATAATATAAGTCATTGAAATAGAAGATTTAATCTGTGATTTGTAAGATTGTTTTTTAATCTATTCCTGTGTCTTTATTCAAAAGCTGAATAAAGACTAAAGAAACAGATATAACCGTTGAATAAGCATTGGGTCATATGACGAGCGATTGATGTAAAAAGTACATTGTAATTCAAGCAATGAGTGTCTAAAGTACAGAGAATTGCTCAGGATTGAATCCTATCGTTTTAGATTGGCTAAGCCTTTAATTAAAAAAATAATTTGGAGATTACATGCGTACGTTGTACCAATTCCCACTCTCACATTACTGTGAAAAAGCACGTTGGTTGCTCGATCATAAAGAATTGGATTTTGTTGCGCAGAATTTAATACCAGGCGTACATCGTGCTTTTGCACAGTTAAAAACCGGACAAAATAAATTACCCATTTTAAAAGATGGTGAACAGTTTATTGCTGGCTCTACGCAAATCGCCTTGTATCTTGATGAAATGTACCCTGAACATCGCTTAATTCGTATTGACCCTAAATGGCGGGCTGAAACGCTGGAAATTGATCAAATTGCCAATGAATTGGGTATACACGTGCGCCGTTGGGGATTGGCTCATGCATTGGCAGAAGGTGATGAGCCTTTAGAAATTATGATTGGAGAAAAAGGCTATTTACGTCAGTTTGAAAAGATTTCAAAACCTATACTCAAAACCTTGGTTTCTAAAAGTTATCAACTTGATCAAGAAAAGGTTGAAGAGTCTAAATATAATCTTGACTTGACCATAGCCAGTTTAAATAAAACTTTGATTGAAAATGGTTGTCGCTATTTTGTTGGCGATCGTTTTAGTTTGGCTGATATTTCAGTATGTGCCATGTTAGCGCCTTTATTAGAGCTCGATTCAACACCATGGGAAAAGGAGTATGCTGAGCATATTTCTCAAGAGTTTGTAGAATTTAGCCAATATTTACTTGAATTACCGCTTGGTCAGTATGTGAAAAGAATTTATGCCACTGAACGCAATGCACGTGTAGATTGGCGTGGAATGTAATTTCAAATGAATAAAGCCTCCAATTTATTGAAAAATTCAGTATCATAGTCATGAATTGGAGATTTTTTAATGCAGAAATTCATAATTTTGGGTGCGCTAAGCACTGTTTTATTGATGGTCGGTTGTGCTGAAAAAAAACCTGCAACGCCTGAAGAAATTTGGAAAGGTTATTGCACCAGTATTGGTAATGCAGCACGTTCAATTACTTTAGATCGTCAAAATGGTATTACCAAGAAAGAAGCACTTGAATATGCCAATAAAGTGACTGATCCAACCACGAAAGGTTTTGTACTAGAGTATTTGGAAAAAGTTTATGCATTGCCTGATGCTGAATTAAAAGCAGATAAAGATGCAATCCAAGCAAAATTTAAAAATGAAGCGTATGAACAATGTGTCAATACACCACATGACCCGAAAAAAATGCCAGATTATAAACCGTTCTAAGGAACGGTTTTTTATCATTTAAATTACATCCTTTCTAATAATTATAGTCAATGAACACTGAGTTTAATCATGTCTAATAAACGATCTATATCAAAAATTTCTTTACTTTCATTTTTCTTGGCTTTTTCAGTCATGAGTCAAGCTGAAGAAAGCAAAACCGTGACAAAACAAGTTCAAGCAATCAAGCCTGATATTGCACAACTAAAAACGCAAGCAGACAAGGGGCAAGCCAAGGCGCAATACCAACTTTTTTTGTTTTATAAAAAACAAGATCCAGCCCTAGCACTACGCTATCTCAATCAAGCTGTTCAACAGGATTATCCTTTGGCTTTGAATGCGATGGGCTGGTTATATTACAAAGGTGATGGTGTAACTCAAGACAACCAAAAAGCAGTAGCGTTTTTAAATAAAGCCAAGGATAAAGGTGAAATATTTGCTTATGTCAATCTTGCTACATTATATGCGCGTGGTGATGCTGTTGCTAAAGATGAGAAGAAAGCTGCAGAATTATTGACTTATGCTGCTGACCATGGTGACACTACTGGTGCTTTTAATTTAGCTTCAGCCTATGCACAAGGTATAGGGGTACAACAAGATACAGATAAAGCAATTGTGTATTTAAAAAAATCTGCGGAAGGTGGATTGGCGATTGCCCAACAAATGTACGGGGAAATGCTATATAAGGGAGATGTTGTTCCACAAAATATTAAAGCAGGTATTAATTTTCTGACACTTTCCGCAGAACAGGGCGATGTTAAAGCACAAGCTATTCTTGGTGGTTTATATGGCTCTGAGAATGAATATGTTGAACAAAACCCTGAATTGGCTTTTAAATGGAATGAGCGAGCTGCACAACGTAACGATGTGGACGCATTGGGTAATCTTGGTTGGATGTATTATCAAGCTGTAGGTACTAAAAGAGACGTTCAAAAGGGTATCCAAATGTTGGATCAAGCAAGTGAACGTGGTAGCGTGCAGTCGGCGATTAATTTGGGACTGATTTATGCTAAAGGCGAATATGTCAAAAAAGATGCTAAAAAAGCCTTTGATTATTTTTCCAAAGCTGAACAAGCTGGAGATATGAGCGCTAATTTATTTTTGGGCGATGCTTACTATCGTGGTAAAGGTGTAAAAAGAGATGAAAACAAAGCATTAGAAGCGATGCTCAAAGCTCAAAAAGCGGGTTATATGCTGGATCTAGATACCATGAAAGAATATGACTTGTGTAAATTAGAATCACGGATGGTGAATGGTCAATATATGCATGCTTTTGAGTGTCCTATATCTTAATTTAGCCAGACTTTATATAGACCGTCTAATGACGGTCTTTTTTAGCTTGAGTTATCAGAAATATGGTTGTATTTCACACAGCTCGTCACAAAAAATGATTAGCATAAAAATTGAAAAGCATATATAAAATATAGAAATAGAAAACAAAAAAAGTCGAGGAGTGTGCCATGGAAGTTGTTGCATATTTGCATAATGCCGATTTGCTCTTAGAAGATGAACAAGGTGTGGCTGTGATTAGTGGAAGCCATTATGTACTGAGTTTAGGCGATCAAGTTTTTTTCCAAGACCTTATCGATGAACAAGCAAAATTATATCAAGTCAAAATTTCTTTTGCTTGTGCTGATCATGTCATGTTGCATGAGGATGAGGTTCAGATGAAATTCGAAGGCTGTCGAACAGAATTTCAAAAATATACAAACAGTACAACAGTCCACTAAGGTGGAATGTACTTAAGCTGCAAAAAAAGGCAACATCAGTTGCCTTTTTTATGTATGAAACAAGCTCAAGTGAATGTAAAAGACTTTTTCAAGTCAGTATTTTACAAAATTATTTTTTTATAATTTTTTGTGCCTGTTCTAAAAAATAGCGTTAAATGCAAAATCGATGCGAATACAGACTCAACTGCGCAGAAAAGTGATGAGTATTTATTTATAAAATAATGGGCATCACGAATTAATACGCTCTTTGCATTAACTTTTGGCTTGATTTTTAGTAAAATTTGACAGTCCATATTGCCTGTGAAGCTTTTATAAGCAGGAATTCACAGGTAAATTTTTAAAAAGAGGAATAACACCGTGCTAGAAGCTTACCGCCAACACGTTGCAGAACGTGCCGCACTCGGAGTCCCACCGAAGCCACTTGACGATGCTCAAACTGCTGACTTGGTTGAATTATTAAAAAATCCACCAGCAGGCGAAGAAGCATTTTTAGTAGATTTGCTTGAAAACCGTGTTCCAGCAGGTGTTGACCAAGCAGCCTATGTAAAAGCAGCATTCTTAACTGCTGTGGCTAAAGGTGAAACGACTTCTCCATTAGTTTCTAAAGAACGCGCGGTTTACTTACTAGGTACTATGCTTGGTGGTTACAACGTAGCTCCTTTGGTTGAATTGCTTGATGATGCAGCACTTGCTGAATTAGCTGCAGAAGCATTGAAGAAAACACTTCTTGTATTTGATGCATTCCATGACGTTGCTGATAAAGCGAAAGCGGGTAACGTAAATGCGAAAGCAGTGATGCAATCTTGGGCTGATGCTGAGTGGTTTACTAGCCGTAAAGATGTTCCTGAAGAAATCAAACTGACTGTTTTCAAAGTTACTGGCGAAACAAATACTGATGATTTGTCTCCAGCGCAAGATGCTTGGAGCCGTCCAGATATTCCATTACATGCCAATGCAATGTTGAAAAACGTTCGTGATGGTATTAACCCAGAAGTTCCGGGTGAAGTTGGTCCACTCAACCAAATTAAAGAACTTATTGCGAAAGGCAATCAAGTTGCTTATGTTGGTGATGTTGTCGGTACAGGTTCTTCTCGTAAGTCTGCTACAAACTCTGTGCTTTGGTTCTTTGGTGATGACATTGCTCACATCCCGAACAAAAAAGACGGTGGTTACTGCTTAGGTTCTAAAATTGCACCAATTTTCTTCAACACTATGGAAGATGCTGGTGCATTACCTGTAGAAATTGATGTTGCTAACATGAACATGGGCGATGAAATCGTTCTTAAGATTGATCATTCTGCTGCAAAAGTTACTGCGTTCAAAGCGGGTGAGCAAATTGCTGAATCTGAGTTGAAAACGCCAGTTCTTCTAGACGAAGTACGTGCTGGTGGTCGTATCAACTTGATCGTGGGGCGTGGTTTGACTGCGAAAGCACGTGAAGCTCTCGGTCTTGCTCCTTCAACTTTATTCCGTACTCCAGTTCAACCTGAGAATACAGGTAAAGGCTTTACTCAAGCTCAAAAAATGGTTGGTCGCGCTTGTGGTCTTCCTGAAGGTCAAGGTGTTCGCCCAGGTACTTACTGTGAACCTAAGATGACTACTGTTGGTTCTCAAGATACAACAGGTCCGATGACACGTGACGAATTGAAAGACTTGGCTTGCCTAGGTTTCTCTGCTGACCTCGTCATGCAATCTTTCTGTCACACTGCGGCATATCCAAAACCAGTTGACGTTCAAATGCAACACACGCTTCCTGATTTCATCATGAACCGTGGTGGTGTTTCTTTACGCCCAGGTGACGGTATTATTCACTCTTGGTTAAACCGTATGCTTCTTCCAGATACTGTTGGTACTGGTGGTGACTCACATACTCGTTTCCCAATCGGTATTTCTTTCCCTGCAGGTTCTGGTCTAGTCGCTTTTGCTGCTGCAACGGGTGTTATGCCACTTGATATGCCTGAATCAGTGCTTGTTAAGTTCAAAGGTAAAATGCAACCTGGTATCACGCTACGTGACCTTGTACATGCGATTCCTTACTATGCAATCCAAGCTGGTGACTTAACTGTAGAGAAAAAAGGTAAGAAAAACATTTTCTCTGGTCGTATCTTAGAAATCGACTTAACAGAAATGGAAACTGACTTAACCGTAGAACAAGCATTCGAACTTTCTGATGCTTCTGCTGAACGTTCTGCTGCTGGTTGTTCAATCACGCTTTCTGAAGCGAAAGTTGCTGAATACTTGAACTCTAACATCACGATGTTGAAGTGGATGATTTCTCAAGGTTATGGCGATGCACGTACTATGGCGCGCCGTGTTGAGAACATGGAAAAATGGTTAGCGAATCCATCACTTCTTAAAGCTGATGCTGATGCTGAATATACGAAAGTGTATGAAATTGATCTTGCTGACATTAAAGAACCAGTTCTTTGCTGTCCGAACGATCCAGATGACGCTAAACTTCTTTCTGACGTTCAAGGTGTTAAGATTGACGAAGTATTCGTTGGTTCGTGTATGACTAACATTGGTCACTTCCGTGCTGCTGGTAAATTACTTGATAAAGTACCTGGCGGTTCATTGTCTACTCGTTTATGGTTGGCTCCACCAACACGTATGGACGAGCATCAATTGATGGAAGAAGGTTTCTATAACATCTATGGTAAAGCTGGTGCGCGTACTGAAATGCCTGGTTGTTCATTATGTATGGGTAACCAAGCACGTGTAGCTCCGAACACGACTTGTGTATCGACTTCTACACGTAACTTCCCGAACCGTTTAGGTCAAGGCGCAAATGTTTACTTAGCTTCTGCTGAGCTTGCATCTGTTGCTGCGGTGCTTGGTAAATTACCTTCTCCAGAAGAGTATCAACAATATGCTGCTCAAATCGACAGCATGTCTGCTGACATCTATCAATACTTGAACTTCGATAAGATGGGCGAGTATACAGATGCTGCTAAAGACATTGATACTAAGAAAATTGCTGCTGCTCAATTAAGCTAATCTATTGAAAAATAAATTAAATTGAGTTAAAACTAAGGGCTGATTAATCAGCCCTTAGTTTATATAAGCGCTTATAGATATGATTGACTTAAATAGAATGAGAAGAACAGTTTAGACAATGAGATTAAAAAAATTGCATAAATCTTGTATAAAAAGGTGAAAAATGGCTCTAGTTCACGATTTTGTTGTTTCAAATAAAGAAATATATACATATCAAGATTATATGAATGTAATAAATAAAGTACCTTATGATGTTTCAATTCATGATGATCTTATTCTGTATTTTTATGATTTTTTACAATGGATACCTGCTTATAATCCATCGATGGAAATAAGACATATGGGATTAAATCTTTATGGTGTAACTATTATTGACATTGATGGGGCTCAACAAGCATATGATTTATTTGTACATATCGTGGATATTCTTAAACTCTCACCAGAAACTTTAAAACTAAATGGTGGTTATTCTTATCAACTTGCAGATGATGAAGATCCGTTTAGTGAAAGTAAGGAATGTCGAATTGTCAGAAATAGTTTAAAACAAGAAAAATTAACCTATCAACGAGATGATATTATCGATCAATTTAAAAAAATAGCTGAATGTTTTAAAAAAGTCATTGATTCAAATGGACAATTATATGTTTTACATTTTGGGGTATAAAATTTTTTTAAAATATTAAGTGTAAAATGTACCTTATTATAATTAATCTATAACTATTTGAGATATCAAATATTCTATTTCAAATATGAAATAATCAGTTTCATCGATTCGAATGAAAATCGTTAACTATACTTTTTTATAATATTCATCATCATCTTTTTAAAATTCAAAATAACAATAATCGAATTAATATTCAGTGGGTCAAAATCAGTATTGATAGAGTCAAAAAATGCCAATAGCATAGGGTAGATCTGTTGATCATCTATAAATAAGGTTGCATTTGGATTGAAATATTGAGAATAATAATCAATCTTAATATCTGCATATTCTGGATTTTCAAATTGAGTTAATACAAATTGCTTATTCGTATCACTGATACTATTTGAACAAATGGTAAATAATAATGCTGTGCAAAAATAATAAAACTCTTCTTTATTCACTACTTTTATATTTAAATCAAATAAATAATTTTCAAGTGCTGTTCGAATGATAATAATAACATCGGCTAAATCTGTAGAAATATTTTTAACAATATTTGAATGCTTCATCATTTTTCTAAATTTTAGTGAATGAGTGTGTATTGTATTGCAAAACTCTTGTTTTGTAAAACAATACTTTTGATGCACAATATATTGCATTGCAATACGCTTAGGATACTTTGTTAAGCTAATATCAAGGAATGGATATAGGTCATGCAATACGTTATTTGCGAAAACGGAAGGGCTGGACTCAACAGCAATTAGCCGATTTTTCCAATACTTCAAAAAGTAACATTTCCAATCTTGAGAATGGCAATCAAGGGTACAGTCCTGCAATACTCCAGTACCTTGCGGAAGCTTTTAATTGTTCTGTCGCACAGCTATTCTTATTGGCTGAGAGTTTAGATGAGCAAGAGAATGTCTCAGAAAATTGGGATAAGATGCCTATCGATGCTTTATTTATACAATTACCCAAAGATATTCAAGATAACTTAAAACAACTGATATATAGTTTGATTCAAAATAAATCCTCGTAGTCTATTTTTATAAGTAAATTATTACATTCAAATTTTTATTATTCTAAAATTATAATGATCTGTTTTAAATCAATTTGATTCAGTGAAAATAAATAAAGTTTTTGCTCATTTTTTATAAATTAATCAATCGGGTATAGTTTAATTTTCTTTAATAACCATTTGCTTAATCAGAAAGTTTTTGAGTAGGCATTAAAAAGCCCCATTTTTCAGGGGCTAGTCGTATAGCTCGCGCTATACTCATATAAGGCTCATCTCATACTGTATATATTAAAACACAAAATGAATCATTCAGCCATAAAAAAAGATGAGCCTAAGCTCATCTTTTTAATCAACGCAAATTAATGTGCATTTGCAACTGCAGGAGTTGCTGTGGTCGCATCATTAGCAGCTTTACGCGTAGGTGTATAATTTAAACCCAAAGTAGCGCTGGTATAAGTACGTACTTGATCCAGTAGAGCAGGGTTGCTGTTTAAATCCTGTTGATAAGATTTTACAATCTCATGCAACTTAGGATTCCATTTACCTTTTACTTGCTCAGGGAAAGCTTTTTCCATCAAACTCAACATAATATATGGTGAAGTTGATGCACCTGGAGAAGCACCAAGTAACGCAGTGATTGAACCGTCTTTAGAGCTAAAGATTTCAGTACCAAACTGAAGGGTAGCTGGTTTGCCCGGTGCTTTTTTGATGATTTGAACACGTTGACCTGCTTGGCTTAGGTTCCAATCTTCAATTTTTGCATCAGGATAATACTTTTTCAATTCATTGAACTGATCTTGCTTAGACATCGCAACTTGACTCACCAAGTACTTCACTAAGTCTAGATTTTCAACACCAATGGTTGCCATTGGAATGACATTGTTTTTGTTGGTCGCATCAATCAAATCAAACTGAGAACCATTTTTAAGGAACTTGTTTGAATATGTGGCAAATGGACCAAACAACACATACTTTTTACCATCAACATAACGAGTATCAATGTGTGGAACAGACATTGGCGGCGCACCTAACTCAGGCTTACCATATACTTTTGCAGTATGTTGCGCAGTAACAGCAGGATTATCTGTCATTAAGAAGATACCACCGATCGGGAAGCCAGCATATTGCTTGGTTTCTTCAAGACCTGTCATCTGCAATAATCTGATTGCAGCACCACCCGCACCAATAAATACATGGCGAGTTTTAACGTGGCTTGCTTGATTAGTTTTTAAGTTCTTAAACGATACAGTCCAAGTCTTATCTTCATTTTGACTGATGCCAGTTACTTCAGTTGATGTTTCAAGCTTGAAGTTTGGTTGCTTCTTCAAATGATCAACTAATTGTGTGGTGATTGAACCATAGTTGACATCTGAACCCACATCCATACGTGTCGCTGCAACTTTTTGATTTGCATCACGACCTTGCATGACTAAAGGCGCCCATTGTTTGATTTCATCAGGATTCTCAGTATATTTTAATCCTTCAAACATTGGACTTTGACGCATTGCATCGTAGCGCTTCTTCATGTAGTTCACGCTATCGCCCCAAACAAAGGCAATATGAGGAACAGGATTAATGAAGCTAGATGGTTGACCCAAGACACCATTTTTGACTTGATATGACCAGAATTGCTTACTTACTTCAAATTGTGATGCAGTATCAATGGCTTTTTTAATGTCAACTTTACCGTCTTTTTCAGGGGTATAGTTCATTTCCATAAAGCCTGAGTGTCCAGTACCTGCATTATTAAATCCTGCAGAACTTTCTTGACCCACTTGATCCAATCTTTCATACATTTGGACTGTCCAATCAGGTTCAACTTCATTGAGGTATGTCCCCAATGTCGCACTCATAATACCGCCACCGACAAGTACCACATCAACAACAGGTTCATCAGCTGCTGTAGTCACTTTTTTAGAGCTAATTGGTCTGAATAAAAAGATCAGTCCAATAACAAATACAACTCCGATGACAATCAGTAGGTATTTAAAAAATCTCTTCATATATTTCCTGTTTCATCAAGTTTTAATAATATTGTAATGTAGAAAAGTTACATAAATGTTAGTTTGTGTAATGTTTTTTTGCGTAAACGATTTAAATATATGAAATAATTTGTTTTTAAATTTGTAAAGATGTGAGTAAAAAATAAACAGATTAAATTTTGAATAGTAAATTTGTGTGATATTTATACGAAAAATCCTTAGACTAAAGTATTATTTTTTGTAGGTGTTAGTCTTTTTATTTATTAAAATAGTGTGAAAAATAAACGAACAAAGAAGAGTTTTTGATCGCTCATTTTTTAAAACTCTTCTTTAAAATTTCGCTATTCAATCAGCATCAGGTCTGCTTTATTTTCTAATTTTAATGGACGTAAAGCAAAAATAGATCGGGTATGACGAATGCCTTTCATTGAGTATAAGTTTTTACGTAAAAAACGTTCGTAATGTTCGGCATTCTTGACCGCGACTTTGACCAAATAATCATAATCTCCTGTCACCAAATGTGCTTCAACCACTTCTGGCATTTGACTGAGCGCATCACTAAATTGTTCTAAAATTTCATCATCATGACGTTCTAAGGTGATTTCGATAAAAAAGAGTTCGTTAATCCCAATTGCCTTGGCATTGATTGTTGCAGTATAGCCTTCAATCACATTTAAAGACTCAAGACGTTTAACGCGTGTCCAACATGGAGAAGAGGAAAGTCCTACAAGTTCGGACAGTTGAGCGATAGTTAAACGCCCATCTTGACGAAGTGCCGATAAAATTTTGCGATCAATTCGGTCTAAGGTGTATTGGCTATCATTCATAAGCTGTACCACAGAAAATATTTTCGAAAAAATAAAGATATTTGAAAAATCATTCCGAAAAAATTAAAGATTTATATAAAATACGGAAAACATTCTATTCAACATAGCGCTAAAATAAACTTATTAAATCAAAGACATTTGGGAGACTGGCTTTGATTTGGCGGATAGTATCTTTAGAGGAAGGGTGCCTTTAACGATACTGTCCGCCGCTTATTTGTCAGCTTAAAAAAGACTTTATAGACTTCTCAAAGATTATATATTTATGTCGCTATATTGAATCTAGTGCGTCAATTTCTGTGATTATATAATAAAAATTTATGAAATAATGAAAATATATTTATGTCTTTAATAAAGCTTTATTGCTGAGTTCAAGCTGTAAATTTGTAAAGCTCAGGGCATGATGATGTGCAATTCAGCCAATCCGTATTAAAATGAGTCATCTTTAAAATAAAGAACAATTGATGCGCTTCACAGCTTGGTACACCCTCAGAAAATTTGTTTATGACAATCTACACAATGAAGATTATGAAACATGGTTTAGTCGTGCGATCAATTTTTCGCTCATTTTTCTGATTATTGGAAATGTGATTGCTGTACTTTTAGAGTCCATTAACGATGTGTATAAAGCGTACCAACTTTATTTTGATACTTTTGAAGATATATCCATAGTGGTTTTTACGGTTGAATATGTTTTACGTTTTTGGAGTATTGCCGAAAAAGAACCTTTTGAATCTGAATGGAAAGCTCGCTGGAATTACGTAACAAGTGGGGCCGCAATTATTGATTTGCTGGCAATCTTGCCTGCATATATCAATTTCTTTGTACATATCGACTTGAGATTCCTGCGGATTTTACGTTTATTGCGTTTGTTAAAACTCACTCGTTATTTTATTTCACTACAAATTCTGTTGCGTGTAATTGAACGTGAAAAAGGCTCTTTTCAAGCCGTCATTTTTATTTTAGTGATCATGATCGTGATGGCGGCAGCAGGCATCTATGTTGTGGAAGGACGAGCACAGCCAGAAGTATTTAGTTCTATTCCTGCCTCAATGTGGTGGGCAGTCGTAACATTAACAACAGTGGGTTATGGTGATGTCACACCTATTACGCCACTGGGACGTTTTTTGGGCGCAATGATCACGATTCTTGGCGTTGGTTTAGCGGCTTTACCAGCAGGTATTTTGGCAAATGGTTTAGCCAATGAACTTGAGTTAAGAAAACAGCAATTAGAATTAAAATTCAGAGATTTATTGCAAAGTTGTGAGATTGATATTATCCATGATGAAGAAAAAATAGACAATATTCGCCGAGAAGTTGGTCTATCTATTGATCAAACCCGTGACATTGTTTTACAACTCATTCGTGAAAGAAAAGAAGAAGAGGCGGAAAGAGAAAAGAATAAATACTGTTTTTGCCCACATTGCGGACATAAGTTACCTGAGTAATGTTGAGTCAAGCTGTTGTAAAATATGATTTATATCGGTAAAATTTTTATACTTGATTCTTATTAATTTTACCAATGATTAAAAAAATTTTATTAGCTGCACTTGCTGTGGTCCATTTTAATAGTTCTGTTTATGCAGATGTAACTGAACAAGATTATAAAAAACTTGGAAAAATGACCATTATTCGTGGTGATAGTTATAGTGAAGCATTGGCTATTAAAGAAGAAATAATGTTGTTGCTTGCGAAAAAAGACTTTAAAGCGCTTGATCGTCTTATTTCCAAAGAATTAAAGTCGGAAGCAATTTTTTTAAATGGTAAGAATAGACATACCATATATTTAGAGAAACTTGCTGAAATAACAGAAAGATATAGAACACGGGATGAGTCAGTTTGGGAACAACAACAGCAACTTGCTGATGAGTGGCTAAAGGCAACGCCTAAATCACCAGTACCATATCTGTTTAAAGCCTATCTATTGGGTGCGAAATCATGGGTCTATAGAGGTGGAAATTATATCCATGAAGTCTCTCAAGATGACCTTGAAATTTTTATAAAATTACAAATGCAACGAATCTCTTTTTTACAAGAACATAAAGAGATTGCCTCCAAAGATCCTTTTTATTATGTTGCTTTATTAAAATCATACCAAAATTTTGATGCAGCCAAAGAGGCTTATGCAACATATAAAGAAGGTATTGCAAAATTTCCTTCATATCGTCCGATTTATAATACCTATATCGCGATTAATGATCAGAAATGGCTCGGTGGCTATCCTGGAATGATTAATGAGGTGATCGGTGACATCCAGCGTTTAAATTCTGGTCCAAATCAGGATATGTATTATTATCTAATCGTTTTTACGGCTATTGATCGAGGAAACCCATTTAATCTAGAGCGTAACAGCATTGACTGGGATCGAGTTGAACGTGGTTCAATACTTGCGTTAGAACGTTATCCTTCATTTAGCCGAATCACTCAGGTTGCTGAGCTAATGTGCTCTTTTAAGGGCAATCGAGCGCGTATAAACCGCCTATATAGTGCATTTGGAATTGAACAAATACCTGAATCCTTAAAGAATACAATGGTGAACAGCTGTCCTGAGTAATAGGATTCAAGCTTATTCATTGACGATATAACGCTTCAACCTCTGGGGCTGTAGAAGCAAAATCAAATAATGGTGTGTGGGAAACATAAAATAGTTTGATAGACACTTAACAACCTTACATTGCTCTATTTCAACCAAAAACATAAAGGGGTCAACCGGACGAGATACAATGCAAATTTTTGATTCAAAGTTTGTTTTTAACTTGTTTTATTGAATTGATAAATGTCGGCTTTGATGGACTTTTTTATAAAATGATCAGAGACAGTTCATATTGAAGTGGATTGTGGCGATATCTATCGTTGTGCTTTTAGTATGAACGTTTGTAAAACTGCACTTTGGGAAAAAGACAATTCATAGTATTTGAATATCGCTTATTTTTGTTTAACATATTTTACTCTTACATAGAGATGCGTTTGTACGAGTGGAAATAAGAAAATTTATATATATTTCAATTTTAAAACTGATGTTATTGAGCAATGTTGTATATTCAGCTGATCTTGAAATCAATGTGACAGAGATACAACAGAAAGCGGCATTGAACCAAAAACAAGCACTTTTTGATTTGGGATATTTAACGCAGACTGGTCAAGGTGTTGAACAGGACCTACCAAAGGCAATAGAACTATATAAAAAGGCTTCAGCCTTGGGTCATCGTTCGGCGAATCATAATTTAGGTTTAATTTATTTTTATGGAAAAGGTGTCAAACAAGATTATCTTGAATCCGCAAAATGGTTCAAAATTGCTGCCGAAAGAGATGTTACTGACGCTCAAAGAAATCTACTCAAGTTGTATTATCGTCATCTTATTCCGCGCGATGAAAAATATATCGAGCAGTTACTCAAGCAACTTGCCAATAAGGGAAATGATGAAGATATTTATGCATTAGCGCAATATTATTATTTCGAACGAGAAGATATTGCTTCTGCAGAACCTTATTATTTAATACTCGCAGAAAAAGGAAATACAAAGGTTTTCAATCGGCTGGGTTCTATTTACTTCAAAGGTGATGGTGATAAGCGCAATTATGCAGAAGCTTATAAATGGTTTAAAAAAAGTGCCGAGAATGGTGATAGAGATGGACAATATTTAACTGGCATGATGCTTATGGGGAATTTCGGAATTTCCGAAGATAAACAGACAGCAATTTACTGGCTTAAAGCGGCAGCAAAGCAAGGTCAAACTAAAGCCTCAGAATATCTCGATTTAATGTACAAGCAATAGCTCAATGCTTTGGATGATAAAGGCATCCTCATGCTCAATCATTTTGTTTATTATTCTTTGAATATTTAAAACTTATTTCATCTTAAAAGAAATTTGACGGTTTATCCTGAATGATCCGGCACAGATTGAGTATTTATTGGTGCTTTTGATTAAAAAGTATTCAGATAATATTAAGGAAATTACATTATTTTAAATTATACGTTGATATAACGGATGATTGCCAATCAAACGCTGACACAGCTCAATAGCACAGGTTAAATTGAGTATTTCATCATGAATTTAGTGAGCACAGTAATATACTTTAAATATGAATCATCATAAGATGTGTTTCAAAGTTTTAATGCATCTTCATTGTATTTCGTTCATATTTTTCAGTTAATCAAAAATGAAAAATATGATTGATGAAGTATTGCGATCACTGTGTATTTCTTCTTGTATTGTATAACTCGTCTAGGATGATGTATGTCTAAAACGAAACAACCAACAGCCAAGCAATTGCTTTCGGTCATTCAAACACAGACGGCAATTGCTAAATTGGGTTTAGACATCAATGCAGTAATGACATTGGTGGCTGAACAAGTTCAACTGATTACTCAAGCCAAAGGGGCAATTGTAGAACTCGCTGAGCATGGGGATATGGTTTACCGTGCTGTATCGAATGGTGCAACTGCATTTCTGGGTCTACGTTTAAAAATGGATTCTAGCCTTTCTGGGTTGTGTATAGCTCAAAATCGCACACTTTATTGTAAAGACAGTGAAGTAGATGAGCGTGTTGATCGAGAGGCATGTAGACGAGTTGGTTTACGTTCAATGGCTGTGGTTCCATTGATTCATTCTGATGAACCGATAGGTGTTTTAAAAATCTATTCAGAACGTGTAAATGCATTTAAAGACGCCGATATCAATTTATTGACACTGATGTCGGAGTTGATTGCCGCGGCAATGTATCATGCTTCGAAATTTGGTGCGCAAGAATTATATAAATTAGCAACGCAAGATACTTTAACTGGGTTGGCTAATCGTGCTTTGTTTCTGGACTGTTTAAGACAAGGGGTAGAAAAAGCAAAACGTACTCAAAAACTTTTGGGAATATTGATGATTGATATGGATGGATTAAAGCCAATCAATGATCAATATGGTCATCGTTTAGGTGATGAAGCGTTAAAGGAAATAGGGAAGCGTATTGTAAGTATTACTCGGCAAGATGATTTAGTGGCACGTTTAGGTGGTGATGAATTTGCGGTAATCTTAAGTAGCTTAGGTGATCAAGATTTAGCAAAGAAAGTGATGAATCGTATTGTAGAGGCATGTGGACTACCGTTTGTATTTGAAAATGTTAGACTGAATATGGGGGCAAGCGTCGGATTGGCGTTTTTTCCTGAAGATGCATTGGAACTGAATAAGTTGATCGAGTTCGCTGATCTTAAAATGTACGAACATAAACGTGCCCGTAAAGTGATCAATTTGAATGTATAAGTGTGAATCTCTATTTTAATCTCTGAGAGTTTCCATGAGACTATTGATAGTGACTACTCAAAATATCTTTATAGGCTTGGGAATGATGTAACCAAGGTAAATGACCAGAATTTACAATATTAAAGACAGTTGCTGTCGGGTAACGATCAATTACAAAATGTTTGCTGTTGGTGTATATGTCCTGATCACCATATAGGATGGTAATTTTAAAATCAGCTTGAGTTAAACCTTTGAGCTGTGGGTATTTGATAATTTCAGCTCTGGTTTTATTGATGGGTTTTGCTTTTAATAAGGAAAAATCTTCGGTCTGTTCAATATTTTCTGTTGAGATAAAGTCTGCATGATAGTTTTTCATGACTTGTTTAAAGAGATGTTGATAAGCTTTATCAAAACCGAGCATTCCTAAAAAACCATATATTCCCATTTTTGTCCATTGCCAAGAACTGACCTTGGATTTATTGAATTGCATCACTTCGTTTTCAGTTTGCTGCCACTGTGTGTTTGTTCCAGATCCCGGGTTACATAAAAACAGACTGAGTAAATGATCGGGATATTTTTCTGTATAGACTTGAGCGTAAAGTCCACCCCAAGAATGTCCCCATAAGTGAAACTTATCAATTTTATAAAATTTACGTACTGTTTCAATATCATTGAGATATGCCTCTAATGAGTAATCTCCGCTTATACACGGGGATTTTCTTGTACCTCTTTGATGAAATACAATGATTTGAAACTGGTGCTTAAAATATTCTACAACTTCTGTAAGGTCACTTGGAAAACCCGGTCCGCCATGCAATAAGATAATGCTTTCTTTTCCAAGTAGGGGATAGATACGGCTAAATAAAGTATCACCACGATAATCAAGGATACTTGATTCTAAATATTTATGTATTTTTACAATTTGGGTATTTGAAGGTTGTTCTAAGATTTCTTTTGTAATTTTTGTCATGTTCAATATAGCCCTGCCTTGAGTTTAAATTACTTAAAAATTTTTAAGGTAAAAGAATCTCGTTATTTAAGAATAATTTTTCCGCTCTAAATAGGTTTAGCTAGAGAGATCGATAATTTCTTTAATATTACCGAATAAAATGCATGATTTGGTGGAAGAAAACTCAACGATTAGAATGAATTTTTGTACTGTTGATAATATGTGATATTTGATTATATTGTTAATTTTATTTGATATTTTTATTATTTTTTGCAGTTTGTCAGATTTTAATTTTATGATTTATCCAAGTAAAATCAGAGGGTCATTATTTTATTAATGAAGTAAAAGTTAAAACTTGACCAATTGAACATGCTTTGTAGCAAAAAATCAGTTCTATTGATTACTCTACATTACACAGTTACCCATCAGCATGATTTTTAATCTATATCTGGCAATGATGGGCGGCTTAAACTTTTCAGAATTTTTTGTTTGAAGATTTTTAAGATTTACCAATCAATAACGATAAGATGCCAGCTGCAATCAGTGGACCCACAGGAACACCTCTCAGTAATGCTACTCCAGCTACTGTACCAATCAATAAACCTGCTACAACATTGGGTTGGCTGGTCATTAAGGAAACTCCGCGACCACCTAACCATGCGACCAATAATCCAATTGCAATTGCAATCAGCGATTTCCAGTGCATAAATGATTTTAGGATGACATCGCCTGGAATTTTCCCACTGGCAATCGGGGTAAGAACACCAATTGTTAAAATGATAATTCCGACCTCCAGACCGTGAGTTTGTAATAAAGGAAAAAACTCACTTAATGGTGTGATTCGAAAGACAATTAATACGCCAGCAGCGATAGTCACTGCTGTATTGTGACTGAAAATACCACAAGCCAATAAAACAAGAAGCACGATTAAATTTAGATCTAGACTAGAAAGGCTCATTAATATTCATCATTTACAATTCATTCCAACAGCGCATTATACTAAAAACAACGCAGGTAAGGCGTGAAGAGATCTATTTATTCGTATTAAAATTCTCAACAAAAGCAAATCAGTGCGCTGAAATATTGAAAGGTTTATTCTCCAATAAGTTCCATTCGTGCTCAAAATCTTGCGCAAGTTTTGCTAAATTTGTCGATTTAAGTTGCTGTATTAAAATGTTTTGTGCTTCAAGCATTGCTTGATTTAAAGCAGTGTTTACCACACGTTCAACAAGACAGTTGGGCGTTTCTTGCTCATTCCCCATGGCAAAAATGGTGGGTTCACCGACAGCCTGATAAATATCATATAACGAAATTTCATTTAAATTTTGGATTAATGTCCAACCACCGCCGGGTCCTTTATCTGCATGTACAAATCCCGCTTTTTTTAAACCCGACATAGTACGTCTAACCACAACAGGATTGGTGTCGAGCATTACTGCAATCTGTTCGGATGTGAATGGTTTTTTTTCACGTGCCATATGTAATAGCACATGCAACATCCGGGAAAGTTTACTGTCTTTGCGCATGATATGCACACTCCTTAATTTAGTATTAATTGTAACATCAAAAGTTGCAATTTTAAAAATAAGGCAATATAGTAACTTTAAAAGTTACATATAGGAATTTAAAATGAAATATGACGTGATGATCATTGGTGGAAGTTTTGCAGGTTTATCTGCGGCTTTACCTTTAGCAAGAGCTAGAAAAAAAGTATTGGTGGTAGATGCGGGTTTACGTAGAAATCGGTTTGCGGCGCATTCGCATAATTTTCTGACCCGAGATGGACAGGAGCCTTCTGCAATCATTGCGGAAGCAAAGCAACAGTTAGGAAAATATTCAAGCATTAGTTGGTTGAATGCATCTGTGATCGACGTACAGGCAATGAATGATCATTATGAGGTTTTTACAGAAGATGAAAATAATAAGCGCGACCTGATTCAAGCTGAAAAATTGATTATTGCAGCAGGTGTGAAAGATGATTTACCTGAAATAGAAGGCTTGACTGAGCGTTGGGGAAAGAGTGTATTCCATTGTCCATACTGTGACGGCTATGAATTAAATCTTGGTCAACTCGGGATGTTATATTCTGGTTCGCATTCTCTTCATATGGCTTTAATGCTGCCTGATTGGGGCAATACAACATTATTCCTCAATGCTGCAGTTTCAATTGATACAATCGAGCCTGCAATTTTGGAGCAATTAAATCAACGCCATGTGAAGTTAGATACTCGTAAAATCGCCAAGATCGAAAATCACTGTGATTTGAAATTTGAAAATGGTGACCAAACTCAATTGAATGGATTATTTGTCTCTACTTTTATGAGAATTAATTCACCTTGGATTAGAAATCTAGGTTTGGATATAGACCGTAATGAATATAGTGAAGCAATCTTAACCAATGCTACAAAGCAGACCAATTTAAAAAACATTTACGCATGTGGGGACATCACACGTTCAGGTGGTTCTGTTGCATTCTCTGTTGCTGATGGTGCAATGGCTGGGGTAGCAGTACATAAATCATTTGTATTTGGTGGCTAGTGTCTATGCATGATGAAGTGATCATGCTGATAAAATACGAATCTCGATTGGGTTTCGATTCACGATACTTTAAACTGTGTCGTGAATTTTTAAGGTATTAATTTATGTTTTTGGAAAAAATGTTGCAATCACAAGGTTTTGGTTCTAGAAAGCATTGCCAGCAATTAATCAAGAATGGTGCAATTCAAATTCAAAACGAGGTTATTACTGATCCAAAGTTTAAACTTGATTTAGATCATTTAGAATTTTCGGTGTATCAGCAAACATTTCAATATCGAGAACAAGTTTATATCGCTTTAAATAAACCGCAGAATTATGAATGTTCACATCAATCTACTCATCATTTCAGTGTTTTTGATCTGTTTGATGATGTATTGATGAATCGTGGTCTACAAAGTGTAGGGCGCTTAGATCAGGATACCACAGGTTTATTACTATTCACTGATGATGGTCAGTTTTTACAAGCCTTGACGCATCCTAAAAAGCATGTGCCTAAAGTTTATCAAATACAAACTGCTGATCCGATCACGGATGAGCAAATTCAACAACTTGAACAAGGCGTTGAACTGCGTAATGAAAAAGGGCTTTTTGCAGCAACAGATGTACAACGCCTTGCTGAACATGCGTTAAAAATAACTGTACATCAAGGTGTTTATCATCAAGTGAAACGAATGCTTGCTGCGGTAGGCAACAAAGTTGAGCGTTTACATCGTGCCCAAGTAGGACAATTGGTACTGAATGATTTGCCTGAAGGAGAATGGCTATATCTAAATGAAGCTCAAGTGGTGGCTGCAAAAAATAAATCAGAGGATTTATCTGAAGTTTAATCATAGTTAGCAAAGTCTGAGGCTTCACTGATGATTAGTTTTAGATAGACTATGCTCAAACCACCTGATTATTCATACAAGCAATTTGATTTCAATCATTCATGCCTAATGAGCGTATTGGTGATTCATTTATTTTGGACTTTTGAATCATCGATGTTCGGTGTAGCGTGAGGCGACATGGATGTCGCCATGTTGAGTGGGATATATGAGCAAAAACAAAGCACTGCTTTATTTACATCTCGAGAGTACAATAGCATACACAAATCTATTTAAACTTTTGAGATATAAACTGTGGCAATGAAAGCTTTAATGCACTTCATTTGACAATCTATCACCGTTAATAATCAAAATTTACACTTTTAGTGTTAAAACTAAAACGCTTGCAAGAAACAGAATTACTTCAAGAAACAATGATAGGTTTGAAACTCGTTATCTTTGACAAAACCCATTTGTTCGTACAACTGATGGGAATGGTAATTGTTTTTTTGTGTTTCTAAACTAATACGCTGAGCATCTTCATGTCTTGCAAATAGAATGGCTGTATCAATCAGCTGTTTGGCAGAACCTTGTCTGCGATAAACCGGAGTGACATATACATCATCTAAAATATAGTATTTAGAACAGGATACAGATGTAAAACCCTGATAAAGTAGAACAAAACCTGTAAAAACATCATCTTTTACATGAATAAAGATGACACTTTCCTTATTCTCAAAACGTTGTTTAAGAAAATCAAGAGATTGTTTAAGATTGGAAGATGCACCATAAAATTGGCGATATTCATCAAATAAAACAGCAAGTTGATCTAAATCTTCTTTGGTCGCGCGTCTCACGATCATTTATATACTCCTTGCAATGATTTTTTATCTTTGCAAAAGAGCATAACTAAAAAATAGAAAATTAAAGTAAATGAATTGTTTAAAATTGCGACACTGTTAATTTTTGTCACTTTCCCCCAAGATCGCATTTAACTCTGCAAACAAATCTTCGTCATCATCACTTAAGTCAACAGCAGTACTTGTTTGTCCATTCTGTTGTTCTTGCTTGAGTTTTCTTAATTTTAATATCTGGTCCATATTGATATTTTGGTTTTCAATTGCAAATGGAATAGATTTGGTGATTACGACTTGTTTAAAAAAAAGTCGAACTGCTTGAGCAGGGGTGATGCCTAATTGTTTAAAAACGGCAAAAGCAAGTTTTTTTTCTTGTGAATCAAGGCGTACTTGATAAACTTCGGTTTTTCTCATGAATGTTAACCAAACAAAATTTAAGTTTGAATGCCTATTTTAATCAAAGCTTGCGTAATTTCAATCTCTAATCATCAAAAAGTCCTATATTTGTCATTACGTCAACATTACAGTGTCAATTCATAGGCAGAACAAAAACATAACGCTTGCATTGTAATCGGATCAATAAACTCAATTTTCTGGGCTAAAAGTTGTAAAGGTTGTGAGAAATCATGAGGATCTTTATGCAATACAGTTGGATAAAATGGATCATTTTTGATGGGCAAATTCAGCCAATTGAGATGTACACGTAGTTGGTGCTGCTTTCCTGTAATTGGTTTTAATAAATATTTAGCCCATACCTGATCATGTTCAATAAGATGAATTTCAGTTTGTGAGTTGGTTATGCCTTCGGTTACTTTCATGGTATAGAAAGGTTCACCTTTCTCCATTCTTAATACAACCTGACATGGGAAGCTGAGGTTTGGGTTATAAGCGGCAATGGCATGGTAGGTCTTTTTTACCTGACGATCAGCAAACATTTGCTGGTAAATACCACGAGTTTGTGGACGCTTGGAGAATAACACGACTCCAGCTGTTTCACGGTCTAAACGATGTATAGGTGTCAAGTCTGCATTATTGGTGGTTTTTTTTAAGCGAACTAAAAGGGTCTCTTGAATATATTGTCCTGATGGGCTAATGGTTAGAAAGTGGGGTTTATCAACCACCAGTAGATCATCATTTTCATAAAGAATTTTTTCCTGAAATGGCACCTGAATTTCATGGTTGAGAAAACGATAATAATAAATATGAGTATTTTCGATATAAGGATGCTCTATACTGAGGGTTTGACCTTGCATATCCAAAATTAACTGATCATCAAAACGCTGCCTCCATTCATTGGCAGTAATATGTGGAAAGTGCTCGCACAAAAATATAAATAGACTTTGCGGGGATTTTTCTAATTGAGGTAAATATACTTTAGATGCTGTTACACCATCCCTCATTGGTGGTTGAAAGTCAGAAAGAGAAGTATATTGTTTCATGGTGATACTGGATGTCATTAAGATTGCAATTGCTATTGAAGTCAGCTAGAACAGGTCAAAACATGATTTCTCAACAATGCAACATAGGTTTTAAAGTCGTGCAATGCTATCATATTGTCTGGTTTGAATCATGTTGTGAGCGTTATGCAGTATTCCTCTAAATTAAGTCTAAGCAATGAACAAGACACTCAAAAGTTAGCGCAAATACTGGCGCAACATATTGCAAAAGGCGTAATTTATCTCATCGGTGATCTTGGCGCGGGTAAAACAACATTAACGCGCTATTGGTTGCAAAGCTTAGGGCATCAAGGTGCAGTTAAAAGTCCAACCTATACATTGGTGGAGCCTTATAGCATTCAAGCTAAGGATGTATTTCATTTTGATTTGTATCGTTTAAATGATCCTTATGAATTAGAATTGATGGGAATACGTGATTATTTAGACCAAACAGATGCATTATTCTTATTTGAGTGGCCTTCGAAAGGCGGAGATGAAATTCCAAAAGCTGATCATGTCATTACGATCTTAAAAGGAGCAGATGAAACTGTGCGTGAAGTGAGCATAGAAAGTACATCTTCTCAGTTGGTTCAAGAATTAATGCACTTTTAATTCAGTTAAATTCTAACTATAAAAAAATTTCGTTTTTAGATTCATTTAATGATCAGGTGAATTGAATGCAACATGAAGATATCAGTTTAAGACGTATCCAAACTTTAAATCCAGCATTGGCGAACCAAATTGCAGCAGGCGAGGTAATCGAACGCCCATCTTCTGTGGTTAAAGAGTTAGTTGAAAACTCAATTGATGCCGGTGCGACTGAATTGATTGTTCGTGTTGCTAATGGGGGGAGTACGCTCATTGAAATTATTGACAATGGGCGAGGCATTCATCCTGAGGATTTGGCGCTTTCCGTAACACGACACGCAACCAGTAAAATTCAGTCTGCTGAAGATTTACACGCAATAGTAAGTTTAGGTTTTCGTGGTGAAGCACTGGCATCGATTGCTGCTGTTTCTCGGTTAACCTTAACCAGCAGCCAAGATGATTCAGGTGTTGGCTATCAGCTTGAAGTAAATGGTACGGCGTTTGATCATCAGGATATACAGGCAGTTGCAGCGCAACAAGGCACACATATTCGTATTCAGGATTTATTTTTTAATGTACCGGCACGCCGCAAATTCTTAAAAAAGCCAGGAACTGAATTTGGACATATCGAAGAAATTGTCCGCCGTATGGCATTGACTCATTTTGATATACGTTTTGTGTTGGAACATAACGATAATATTCGTTTGAATTTACCTATTGCCGACAGTGGCGAGTTACGATTTCAACGTGTACAGCAATTATTAGGGCGTCAATTTACTGAAAATGCTTATTGGATTGATGCTGATAGTATTAGTATGCGTTTATCAGGTTGGTTGGGACATCCATCAGATGCTCGTGCCCAAGCGGATTTGCAATATGTTTATGTGAATGGACGCATTGTTAAAGATAAAACCATTTCACACGCGTTACGCATGGCATACGATGGTATTCTCCACGGACATCAACATGCTGCATATTTGCTTTTTTTAGAAGTTGACCCTGAAAATATCGATGTCAATGTCCATCCTACGAAACATGAAATTCGTTTTTTAAATCAGCGTGAAGTGCACGAGTTTGTACGCCATTTTGCTAAAGAAACCCTGTCAAAATTTCAAACAGCGACAGCAGAATTAGCTTCGGCAATGAAACAAGAGGAATCTCAACAAAATCATTGGCAACAACCTCAACCGCGTTATCAAGAGCAGTTTCAACTTCATCGTGATCGCTCAGTATCAGAGAATGTCAATCAACAGCAGGAGTATGAAAATAGCCTAAGTAATTCAGATTCTCGGATTTTACAAAATGATGGTTTAACAGATTTTAGTCATACACAACCGCAAACTGTACATTATGCTGCAAATCAGCCCCAACAGCAGTATCATGGCTCACAGCAGCTCAATAATGCCTTAAAGAGCTATTTGGCACCGCTCCGTGAAAATAGTGATATTGCCGAATTGGATCAACCACTCACAGATCAAGCCTCTTATGATCAGTCTGTACAGCAAATTGTCAATAAGTCTAATCAACCACAGGTTGATGAATATCCTTTAGGTATTGCTATTGCACAATTGCACGGTATTTATATCCTTGCGCAAAATACTGAAGGATTGATTATTGTGGATATGCATGCTGCGCATGAACGTATTCTTTTACAACAGATGAAATCTGCATGGGACAAACCTGAGTTTTGGACTTCTCAACAATTGCTTATTCCTAAAGTTATCTCAATTACACGTATGCAAGCCACACGCGTTGATGATTTAAAACCTCAACTTGAGCGTTTAGGTTTGGAAATAGATCAGTATGGGGATGATCAGGTCATTGTCCGTGGCGTACCTGCAATTTTACATAAAGCTGACTTTGGTGCTTTAGTTCCTGAATTGCTGAATGATCTTGATCCGAACGATGAAGCACAAGCACTTCAACAAAAGCGAGATCAAATTTTGGCAGGTATGGCTTGTCATGGTGCAGTGAGAGCACACCGCATGCTAAGCCTGTCAGAAATGAATGCTTTATTGCGTCAGATGGAACAAACAGAATTTGCCAGCCAATGTAATCATGGTCGACCAACATGGCGTGCATTTCCACTTTCACAACTGGATAAATTATTTGCTCGAGGAGAGTAGTTTTACATGTCGAATCAATTGCCCGTCATCAATTTAATGGGACCAACTGCAAGTGGAAAAACCGCTTTGGCATGTGAATTATATGAACAGGGGAATTATGAGTTAATTTCTGTGGATTCTGCACTGGTTTATCAAGAGATGGACATTGGAACAGCTAAGCCAACAAAAGCGGAACAGGAGCGTTATCCGCATCATTTAATTGATATTATTACACCATTAGAAGTTTATTCTGCGGCAGAGTTTGTTGAAGATGCAAGTCGTTTGATTGATGATATTCATGCAAAAGGGAAAACACCCATCTTGGTGGGTGGAACAATGCTTTACTTCAAGGCATTGCTTGAAGGTCTTTCCAGTAACCTACCGAGTGCTGATTATGAGATTCGCGCTGCGATTGAGTTAAAAGGCGAAACTGAGGGCTGGCAGGCAGTCTATGATGAATTAAAATCAGTAGATACGCTGGCAGGTGAAAAGTTTAAGGTCAGTGATAAACAACGAATTATTCGTGCTTTAGAAGTTTACAAAATCACAGGTCGTCCAATTACACAATTACAGGCAGAACAGCCTAAAAAGCAACCTTATCGTTACAATTTTCATAATTATGCTTTAGTCCCTGACAGGGTAGAATTACATAAACGGATCGAGTTGCGATTGGAAAAAATGTGGGAAATCGGTTTTTTGAATGAAGTCGAATACCTTATGAAAAAATACGATCTCGATGAAAATTTACCCTCAGCACGCTCGGTTGGTTACCGTCAAGCGATAGATTTTTTAAAAAACAGTGATTTGAGTCAAGAAAAAATGCAAGAAATGAAGGATAAAGCGCTATTTGCGACACGACAATTAGCCAAACGTCAATACACTTGGTTACGTTCTTTGCAAGAATTACACTCTTTTCAAACTTATTTCACGATAAAGCAAGCTCAAGAAGACTTGCGAAACTTATACGGATAAAGCAAAATTTAACAACTGCCTTTTTTATAAATTTTAATTGAAAAATAAAGGCAGTTTTTGCGCTGATTTTAAATTTTTTTTGGAGTATAAAATGTCTAAAGGTCAAACTTTACAAGATCCGTTCTTAAATTCTCTCCGTAAAGAACGTATTCCGGTTTCTATCTTTCTTGTAAACGGTATCAAATTACAAGGTCACATTGAATCTTTTGACCAGTATGTTGTTTTGTTGAAAAACACTGTAAGCCAAATGGTTTATAAGCATGCGATTTCTACTGTTGTACCTGCACGTAATCCACGTCCTGCTGGTGCTGCTCCTGCTGGTGCTCAAGGCGCTGCTGGTGGTTTCGGTGGTCAAGCTGGTGGCTTCGGTGGTCAAGCTGGTGGTTTCGGTAGCCAAGGTGGCTTCGGTGGTCAAGGTGGCTTCGGTGGTCAAGGTGGCTTCGGCGGTCAAGGTGGCTTCGGCGGTCAAGGTGGCTTCGGTGGTCAACAAGGTGGCTTTGGTGGTCAAGGTGGCTTCGGCGGTCAAGGTGGCTTTGGTGGTCAAGGTTCTGACTTTGGCGGCGAAGGTAAATTTGAAGATTCACAAGAAGATGAAAACAATCGTTAATTTCTAAATGTAGAAATTGATTGTGAAAAAGAGACTGTTTTAACAGTCTCTTGATGCATTAAAAAACCGCAATATGATTGAATATTAATCATTTTGCGGTTTTTTATTTAGCGATTACTATTAGGGGCTGTAAATTAAATTTTGGCTCATGATTGTACTAAAATGTAGATTTTAATAATCATTTCATCATAATAAATTTAGAAATAGTTAAATATTCTGATCCTTAATAGCCTATGAACTTTATATTTTTTATATAAAGTATTAGAAGATTTTGGTCATTTATTTATTTGCACTTTTAAATGATTGATCATCTTTTTTATCGTGAAGCGGCATGAAAGTCATCATGTTGAGCGAAGATATCTGAGTAAAAATAAAGCGTTGCCTTGTTTGCTGTGAAAGAATGCAGTTTAATTACTTTCAAGTGTACTATTCTTATAAACTTATAAAAAAACCTGAAACACAAGGTGATATAGAAAATTATTTAGATTAAATTAAATATGGACAAAATATGATCTTTTTTGTAGAGTATTTTTTAATTTAGAACAACTACACAATAACTCATGTTTAATAATATTTATTTTGCTTTGGAAAAATTGGGTCTTACTGCCCAAAAGCGTGCTATCCATGTGTCTTTTTCAAATACTGAACTTAATCAAGTGGTATTTTTACAACGCGTTGATGGGATACATGCCATCAATGATGGGATTAACTTACAACTGATTTGTCTATCTACGCTGAACGATATTGCATTAAAACGCTTTATTGGCTGTCGTGTAGCCATTGATGTGGTCAATGATCGCTACGAAATCAATCGTATTTCAGGAATTGTCACCAAAGCTGAGGTGGGTGCCTCTGATGGTGCGTTGACGATTTATCGCTTAACAGTAGAAGACCCAACCGCACTTTGGAAACAGCGTAGAAACTCACGCGTATTTATGAATATGTCTGCTTTACAGGCAGTCGAAGTTATATTTAATGAATGGCGAGACAGATCTCCACTGTTTGCTTCAAGTTTAACTTTGGATAAAAGTGGTCTAACCAAAGACTA
>NZ_AMFQ01000126.1:0-40903 GCF_000335555.1 Acinetobacter sp. WC-743
CTTGATATGTGCTGAATTAGCAGGAGACTTTCACTTGGGATATGCTAGGCAGCTAACCGATAAAAGTTCTCTGCTATTTGATTTGGCGTTTTAAAATCCAAACTCTTTTGAATTCTTCGCTGATTATAAAATAACACAATGTATTCTGTAATATCTGCTTTAGCTTCATCTCTGGTTTTATAGTTGCAATGATGCACTAATTCATTCTTGAGTATGCCCCAGAAACTTTCAATCGGTGCATTATCGTAACAGTCCCCACGTTTGCTCATTGAACCTTGAAAATCACATTTTTCCAGTATCTTTCGATATTCATGGCTGCAATATTGGCTGCCTCTGTCCGAATGAATAATTAAGCCTTTCGTTGGTTTTTGATTACGAATCGCCATAGTCAGTGCATTGCAAACAAGTTGTGCGGTCATACGCTCATTTAAGCTATAGCCAACCACTTGTTTCGTGTACAGGTCTTTTACTGCTGCCAAGTATAACCAACCTTCAGCAGTCCAAATGTATGTAATATCGCTTGACCATGCAAGATTGGGCTTAGTCATTGAAAACTGTTGCTCTAGTAAATTTGCGTAGATCGCTCGATTATGATCACTCTTCGTAGTTCTTTTGAAACGCTTATGACGCTTACAATACAGCTGGTTGAGCTTTTTTATTTGACGTACAGCATACGTACTGATTTTGATACCTTGCGCTTGTAAATGCTTAGTTAATCGAATATAGCCATAGCTTTGTTTAGTTTCCTCATGAGCTATTTTGACCAAAATTGTCTGTTGATTTCGCTGAACCAATCTTTTATTCATGCCTCGTTTTAGCCAATCATAAAATCGTGACACTGAAACGTGAAGTAATCTAGCCATAAAGCTAATCGGGAATAAATATCTTTGCTGTTTCATATAGGCGTACCTTACTGACTTTCTTTCGCAAAGTACGCTGCTGCCTTTTTTAGAAATTCACGTTCCATTTCAGCTGTTTTGAGCTGTTGTTTGAGCTTTTTATTTTCTTCGAGTAAGGCATTTAGATCAGGTGAATATTGTTTAGTGCCTGCTAAGGTGCCAGTCTTTGCTTTATTATTCCAATTTGAAAGAGTTTGCATTGAAATGCCAAGTTGTCTGGCTGTTTCCGATACATTGCCTTGATTGGCTTCAATCAATTTTATTGCTTCAACTTTAAATTCTGCGGTGTAAGTCTTCTGTTTCTTGCTCATGGTAAACTCCTGATGAGTGTCTATAGTTTACCAAGTTAAAACCTCCTGTTTTCTCAGCACACATCAGTTTCAAAAGTGGACGAATGAAGAGATCAATGAAGTGATAGAGAAAACTATATATGAAGATAAAATTAGGGTGTAGGAGATTTTAAGAGAATATTCTAGAAATATTTAGGGCGTGTTATCAATTAAGCCTGGTAGATCGCTGATAAAAAGTTTTGAGCCAATTTATCATAGCGTGTGGCAATAGCACGATACTGCTTGAGCTTGGTAAAAAATTTCTCGATCAGATGTCTTGCCTTGTAGGAGGCATCCCAGTATTGGGCTATATTTTGCAGCAGAACAAGCTGACAAAAAAATGTATGAGAATAAGCAAAAAATTAAATCAGCTTTAAAATTAGTTGCAGAAGCTATCTAAATTTTATATTAACTAAAAATTAACATAATACACCTTATACGAGGTCAAAAATGGGAGCTTGAAGCTCCCATTTTTAGTCTTTAATGCGTTTTTTTGCTTCGTCATAAACTATGCTGTCAGCTCGTTTCCCAACGGTGATGAGCAAGATAACTACCTGATCATCTTTGACTTGATAGACCAGTCGAACTCCAGTCTTTAGTAATTTAATTTTATAACATCCCGTGAGATCACCTCTAAGCATATTCTTGGGAATATGTGGCTGCTCTATGACCTTGGCGAGTTTCTTCTTAAATTGATCTCTTATAGCACTAGGAAGCTTTTCCCATTCAGCTGTGAAGTCCTTATTACGTAAAAGCTTATAAGTCATCTAAAGTAATTTCCTCGAACATTTCTTTAGGATCATTCATACGTTTACGAACAATCGCTAATAGCTCGGTATCCTCTTCTGAGAGTAAAGCTTTTTGTACAGGGAGTTTCCCAGTCGCTGCAATGTATTCAAGGACATTTGTAAAAAACTCAGTAGGTGCAATACCTTGTTCTCTAAGAACTGAATAAGATTTTTCTTTAAGGGCTTCATCAACCCTGAAGTTAACAGTAGCCATTATTTTTTTCCCATTTATTGAATGTATGGGGATATTGTAATGCGAATTGCATTACATAGCTAGTTTTTATAACAGCCATTATGTTAAATGATGAAATTTTAGATATTTTTACTAAAAAACGATATAGAACAGTAAAAGTAGCTGAGCAAACCTCGATCTAAGCAAGATCGAGGTATGGATTTTAGTTTTTATAGCTAGGAAATAGTAAAAACTTTATCTTAAATATAAGCGCTTATGTAAATTATAGACTACTATCTTACAAGCCTGATTTAGCTGTATTCACTAAATGTGAAGAAGTCTGTCTGTCTATAACAATATAATATTTATTGATCCACTCTAGTGCTTTATCTAATGATGATTCTTGAAAAGAGACTTGCTCTTCTCTAGAAATAGATTGGCCGATTAGAATGACTCTATTAAAAAAGCCTTGATCAACAGCATCAAAGTCAGCTTTTGAACATATTCCTTGAGAATACATGCCAGCATAAGCGATACGAAGAGCGTAAAGTAAGGGCATAAAAGTACTATGTGATGGCTGTTCATATAAGCTACTTAAATAATCCTCAAGGTCTTTGAACATGTCATAGTACTTTCCTTGTGCTGTATGGTTTGAAGGAGTAATAATTTTTGTTAAATCATCGGGTTCTAGGATAGTTTTTTTACTAGCTCCTTGTATTGAGTTAATGACATCAAACCATGCTTGAATTTCACCTTCTGGAAGATAAGAACTTCCAACCTGAATGTAGCTTTTTGCAAAAGTTAAACGGCTACTATTTAATGTGTTTTGATTTGCCTCTATTAACCTTTTTATAAGCGTACATCTTATTTTTACAGCCTCATCTATTCCTAACTCCTTAATCAACTGGGGGCTGACACTATTATTTAATATTGATAGTGGGCTATTAGGTAAGTCCATTGCAGATTCTTTATTTAATGCATTCCTATATTCAATTTCATGAAATTGTGAAAAATCTACTAGTTGTTTTCCATCATTGTTCCCTTGTGATGCTCCACAAAGTTCCTCAATTAAAAAAAGATAAAGCTCATTGGGTGATTTAATACTATTACTTAATTCTAAGTAGGCATTATTTATGAATTTTTCTAAGTAAACAGGGTTTTTTAAGGAGTTTTGCTTTTTAGAAGAAAAAATACCAAACATATATTGCACTCTTTAAATTTCTTTTAATTATTATACTGTTTTTATCCATTAGAAATATCTAAATTTTATTAATAGGAACTGTATAGATTTTCTAAAATTAACATAATACGCGTTATATGAAATTCAAAAAATGATACTATTTTTATGATAATTAAATAAATTTTAGGTGAACATAAGTTAAATAGAGCTTATGTCCGCCATATAATTTTAAGGTTCCCAGAATTTATCACCCTGAGTTTCATAAAATTTACTAATGAATTCTTGAAAAGTATTAGCAACAATGTACCAATCTTGTCTTTGATCTATAGGTAAGACAACAAAAATAGAGCCGTAATCATCACTATTAGGATCACATCGAACTAACAATAAGTCTGAATCTCCATAGAATTCTCCAATAATTAAGTCACTTTGAAGAGCGTCATTATTACGATTAATTTTATAAATTTTTGAAGCAAAAATTACTTCCTCAATAGAATATAATTTTAAGCCCCATTGTCCGTATTCTTGATCTTTAAATAGATCTGCACCATTAGATACTGTATAAAAATCCTCTAATACTTTTGGTAAAAGTACTTGGGGTATTTGTGAGTAAATTTTGCTTTTTAGGTTTAATGAACACTGCAAAGGAAAGGGACATTCCATACCTCTCTGAATAGCTTTCTTAGGTTCAATCTCCCATTCATTATGTATTTTTGCTATAATTTCATGAACACTATTCATTTATTAAACTCTTAAAAATCCTTAACTTTTACTAAAATTAACATAATACGAGTTATACAAAGCCTGAGCCAATTTCCTACGTTTTTTGCTTCGTGTAACCGCCATTATGTTAATTTTAGGAAGTCTTAAGACTAATTTTCAGACTTATCCCACCAACTTTGAGCTAAATCAGTATTTTTAGGAATGCCTATACCATCACGATACATAACGGAAAGACTTCGCATTGCTTTCTTATTACCTAACTTTGCAGCCTTTTCACGAAGTTCTAAAGCTTTCTTAATATTAACTTCTATTCCGCTATCTGCGCGAGTATATAGGTCAGCTAACTCAACCATTGATTCAGAATGACCATTTTCTGAAGCTTTCTGAAACCACTTAAAAGCTTTTTGGAAATGTTCTAAAGAATCGTTTTTGTCATCATCCTCTATTAATCTAGCATAGGTAACATATCCATCAGCTAACCAAAACATTGCTGCTACATTTCCATTTTCAGCTGATTTAATAGCCCAAATTTCAGCTTGATTTTCATCTGAATCAACACCATGACCATATAGATAAATCTCAGCTAATTCTAACTGGGCAGAAGTATCTCCACTTTCTGCTTTCGCTAATAAATCATTAGAAAAAACAGGTTCTGCAAATGTTTCCATTGAAAGGCAAACTCCTAAAGCCATAAAAATATTTACTAATTTATTCAATTCTTAACCTTTAAATTAAACTCTTAGGCTTGTATGTTTTTACATCATACCTAAAAGAGAACTCTAAAATTAGAGTATATTTTTAGTCCTATTTAACATAAAAACTCTTATACGAAATGCTATTTTTATTCCTTTAAAAATCAATTTTTTATATACTATTAAAAAGCTCATTTACCCTCGAATGGGCTTTTTTAATGATTTTTTATGTTCCACGCTTACTATTTGATCAATGTTCCACGGTTTTAATAAGCCAAGGTGAACAATCAGATCAGCCATACGGCTTAAAGAATCGGCTCCCAAAGCCTCTTTTTTCCGGTTAAGGCTCTACGTGTTCAGGAATAGGAATTCGCTTATTCTCGATTACCCAGTTTAGTGTCGCAAGTTGTACATCTTCTAAACCTTGCCAATCTGCTTTTAAATATTCAATCACCTCTGTTTTGTATAAGCCATTCACCGTTTCAGCCAAAGCAATATCATATGAATCACCAGTCGTACCGACTGATGCTCGTAAATTTCCTGCCTCTAAACGATGACATTGTTGTCAAAATGCAGGGTATTGGTGGCTCCCCTTAGGGGCATAATTTGTTGAAGCCTAGGTTACTACTAAAAAATTAAAAAAATATTAAAAAACAGGAGCTTATAGCTACAATTTTTATGTTAGCTTTCTAAGTCTCTATGTTAATTTGAAGAATACTTCATCATAATGTCCGAATACAGCTATATTTTTTTGATTTCTATAATATCACTTGATTCAATTAGCGATTGGATATTACCAAATAAACTTTGAATATAATCAGAGGCTATATGGATATCTAAATCCTCCCTGCTACGCCATTCTTCTAAGAAGAAATATCTACTCGAGTCATTTTCGCTAATATAAAGCTCATATTTCAAGCATCCTTCTTCTTGAAGCGTAAGCTCTATTACACTTTTTAAAAGCGCTTCTAACGTCTCTTTTTGATCTGATTTTGCCTTAAAGTTCGCAATTATTGAAATAGTCATTATTTCACCTTGAATTTGTTTTAGAAGTTTTCTAGTACAATTTTGCCTTTTGACTTGCCTGATTCAAGCAACTTATGCGCCTTCTCCAAGTTTGCAGCGTTAATTTTTCCTAGATTTTGGTTGAGGGTACTTCTAATTTTTTGCTGGTCAACTAATTGGGCAACCTGTTGCAATAGATTACCTTGCTTTTCAATATCATCGGTTTCATACATTGAACGGGTGAACATCAACTCCCAATGGATAGAAATAGATTTAGTCTTAAACGGCATAATATCAAATGCTTGTGGATCATCGATCAATCCAAGCTTGGCTTGTGGTGCAATCAGAGAAACTATTTGCTTGATATACGTTTCTGTATGATTTGTAGAGAATACATATTTTGGTTTTTCAATGCCTAGTGTCTCGATTTGTACATTTAAATCTTTGCTATGATCAATGACATGGTCGGCACCAAGTGATTCCACCCAAGATTTCGTTTCTTCACGTGAAGCTGTTGCTATAACGCTCAGATTTGTTTTTGCTTTTAGGAGTTGGATAGCAATTGAACCTACACCGCCTGCACCACCAATAATTAAAATACTGCCAACTTCTGTTTCTGAAATTTGAAACCGATCAAACAGCATTTCCCATGCCGTTATTGCAGTTAATGGCAATGCTGCTGCTTCTGCATTAGATACTGTAATTGGTTTAAGACTGATAATTCGTTCATCGACTGCTTGAAACTCAGCATTACTACCATCTCGGGTTAAATTGCCAGCATACCAAACAGAATCTCCTACTTTAAACGAGGTAACTTTTGAGCCAACTTCGATAATTTCCCCAACGGCATCCCAACCTAAAATACGATTATTTGCTTCAGACGAATTTTTTCTCACTTTAGTATCAACTGGATTCACAGAGATTGCCTGAACTTTTACCAGTACATCACGTTCCTTAAGCGTAGGCTTCGCTTTTTCAATATCTACCAATGAATTTTTAAAATCATCATGGTTATTTATAACATACGATACGGCTTTCATAGATTTGTCCTCAACTTTAAAAAAATATAGTAAAAATGGGAGCGAAGTACTCCCATTTTATGTTATTCAATAATTAAAACTCTTGGCTCGTTGGGCGCAAAACAATTTCATTAATATCTACATCCGCAGGCTGTTCAATTGCATAAGCAATTGCTCGAGCGACTGAGTCAGCTGGTATGGCTTGTTTGTAGAAATCAGTAACAAACTCTGAACTTTCTTTATGAGAAGAACCAAATTTTAGTTCTGACTCAATTGCACCAGGCTCAATAGTAGTCGTTCTAATTGTTCCCCCAACTTCATGACGAAGGCCTTCAGAGATGGCTCTTACAGCAAACTTAGTACCGCTATAAACAGTACCTCCTGGACTAAATACTTTTAACCCTGCAACAGATGCGAGATTAATAAAGTGTCCAAAGTTTTGTTTTTGGAAAACAGGCAGTGTAGCTGCTATACCATAAAGAACACCTTTAATATTAATGTCGATCATACGATCCCATTCATCAACTTTTAGCTCACTTAATGGTGCAATAGACATTAATCCAGCATTGTTTACCAATACATCGATTTGACCAAATGCGCTTAATGCCTTTTCAATAAGTGCTTGTACTTCATGTGGTTTGGTTATATCCATACCAATAAATTCAGCTTGACCACCTTCAGCACGAATGTCGTGAACAATAGCCTGTAATTTTTCAGTACGTCTAGCACCAAGTACAACCTTTGCACCTTTTTTAGCAAGTAAGCGAGCAGTAGCTTCACCTAAACCACTACTTGCACCAGTGATAACAATAACTTTATTTTCTATATTATTCATATAAGTAACCTTCAACCTATCTGTCAATCATATTTGATGGGTTAAGTATTACAGCCTTGTCAGGTATAATAAATGAATAATATTATCTTTCAGAATTCCTATTTACGGAATAATTACCATAACACAGGATTGGACATGCAGAACAAATTGGAAATGATGCGTATCTTTTGTGTCGCAGCAGAGTCTCGAAATTTTAAGGAGGCAGCAACTCAGCTAGGTATTTCCCCACAGGTAGTGACACGGGCAATAAAAGAGCTAGAAGAGCAGCGCGGAGAGATTCTGTTCTACAGGAGTACTCGACAAATTAAAATTACCGCTGATGGTGAGCGTCTGGCAAAGCAAGCACGTTTTGCGGTGGGATCAATCGATGCTTTGCTTGTAAAAGACACCAAGGAAAAACGAGATGAAATGCGTGGGACTGTCCGTCTTACTGTGTCGTCTGTGTTAGGGCGTAAATTGGTAATACCTGCACTAGCAGAATTTGCCACACGTTATCCAGATATTGTCGTTGATTGTGTGCTAACAGATTCACACTCGGATGTGATCGATGAGCGGATAGATATCGGGATCAGATTTGGATTTTTGCCGGACAATCGATATGTGGCAAAGGAATTGGCTAAAGTGAACTTTTATTCTGTGGGTACGCCAGAGTTAATTGATAAGGTTGGAATGCCCAAAAAAATTATTGATCTTGATAAATACCCTCTAACAGCACTAGTCGATCATAAAACAGGGCGTTACTGGCCATGGACATTCACCGAAAGTCGAAGCTTTACGCCATCAAAGCCCCGTTTTATTACAGATGATCTAGAAGCTGAATTTCAAGCTATTCTCGCTGGAGTCGGATTCGGACACATGCCTGGATTTCTAGTTTTGCCGTGGCTTAGGAGTGGTAAGCTCATTCAGATACTTCATGAGGAAAACTCTCCCGTTTGGCGCCTGTATTTATATCGTCCACAGCGGGGCCCGACACCTTTGCGAATCCGAGCATTGTTTGATTACTTAGCGGAAGTGCTGGGCCATATAGAAACTTGAATCAGATGTAACTAACCTTTTTTTTAGAAAGTAGAAATCAGATAAGACCATCATGTATTTAGAGTAACTACAATTTTTCCTATTTGCTGATTTGATTCAAGATAGCGCTGAGCGTCATGCATGTCCTCAAAGTTAAAGCAACAGTCGATCACTGGACGAAGATATCCTGCACCTATACTGCTAAGAATAAATCGTCTGGCTTGCTCCCTTAGAACAGGGTCATGGAGAACCTCAAGGAATAAAAAACCTCGCATGGTTAAGCTTTTGCGTAATGCAACTTTAAGGGGAAATGGTGTGATCTCCGGGCTAAGTGCACCATGCATAACCATAGTTCCTCCCACAGACATCGCTTTTGCAATCTGTTCAATATGTGGCCCTCCCACAGCATCGAAGGCGACATCAAGATGTTCTCCACCTAAACGTAAAACAAGCGCCTCATACAAATCTGGTTCATCTTCACGGGCTATAACATTTTTAACACCGAGATCCAGTAAACGTTGCTTTTTCTCTATCGTCTGTGTACTTGCAATGACCTTAGCATCCGCTGCTTCAGCTATCTGTATCGCAGCTAGTCCTACGCTACTTGAAGCTGCTGTGATCAAGATCGTTTTTCCTTTCGAAACTCCACCAGCATGGATTACACCACCCCAAGCCGTCAAATACTGCATCCAGATTGAAGAAGCTTCTTCCCAGCTTAAACTATCAGGTTTGTGAACTAAAAAAGTTTCTGGAATCAGAAGCTTGTCCGTATATGTCCCATATTTGGCTAGATTGTCAGTCGGAAGAATCGATACTGCATCTCCTGGAGAAAATTGGCGTACACCTTCACCTATCGCAAGAACTATGCCTGCTCCCTCATATCCCAGACGAGAAGGGAATACTGCCTTTTGAATATAAGTACCACGCCGAAACATTACATCAGCCCGGTTGAGTCCGATCGTTTTCATCTGTATTAGAACTTCTCCTGCGGCTGGTAAAGCAACAGGAAGTGTTTCTAATGTCAGAACATCTGTATCTCCAATACAATTGAAGCGCCAAGTCTTGGCCTGAAGTGCGTTAAATGACATCAATAACGACCTTAATATTGGCAGAGCGATCTTGAACAGCATCATGAGCCTCAATCGCTTGGTCTAGAGTAAAATGACGAGGATCAACAATAGGACACAGTTTACCTTCCTCAACGAGACGGGTAGCGATCTTAAGGACATCACCATGATGAGAACGGCGATTGCCTGTTAACATCGGCAATAGGACGAATACGCCAGACAGTGTGGCACATCGTAGAGATGAACTCGCTAAATTATGATTACCAAATGCAGCACAGCTGGTAATGTGGCCATAGTGAGTTGTCATGGAAAGTGAGGCTTCGAGTACTGGACCACCCACAGTGTCGTAAACAATGTTAAAGCCTTGACCCTCAGGGCTTGCAGCAATAATGTCATCGGAAGATGCTGTTGTGTAATCGAGAGGTGTTGCACCGAGTTCTGAAATCAGCGATTGATCAGCTGTACGACCAGTCGCCCAAACATTTGCATCAAGTGCTTTTGCAAGCTGAACAACCATATAACCAACGCCACCAGCACCACCCTGAACCAGTACAGTTTGCCCTGGTTGAACCTTAGCATTATCCACTAAACCTTCCCAAGCGGTGAGGAACGTCAATGGTAGTACTGCTGCCTCGCGCATAGAGATATTCCGTGGCTTTAATGCGATCAGATCAGCATCTGCTACAATATATTCTGCTAAAGATCCTTGAAGATTACGAACGCCACCAATCAGACCGTAAACTTCATCTCCGACGTTGAAGTGAGTGACACCTTCACCAATAGCAGTTACAACCCCAGCCATATCTGTTCCCAACACGGCAGGAAGCTCTGGCATAGCATATGGTGCTTCACCAAGACGAATTTTATAATCAATAGGGTTTACACCACTAGCATGAATACGTACTAGAACTTGCCCAGCCTCTGGTTGAGGTATAGGGAGTTCTACACGTGTAAATTCATGATCACCAAAATTTTCTAGGATAAGAGCACTCATCATCTTATTCATAGTTGTTCCTTATTCATAACTGGGGGTTGATATGCACAGTACCAAAGTAAAATAATCCAATAAATGATATTTATAGGATTTAATAATTCCTAAATAATGAATAATAAATATCATCCGCTCACTAAAAATAATCTAGTACAGTCTGTAAAGGCATTTTTAATCTAAACTATCGGTAGTATTTTTAAGGTGTGATACGTTCAAAATATCTACAAAGTGGCTAAAAGTTGGAAACATAATTCTAAAAGGTCACAGCATTACAAAGAACATGAGCCAAAATAAAAAAATGGGAGCTAAAGCTCCCATTTTTTTGTGACTTTTGTATAAGCTCTACTATGTTTATTTAAAAAAATTAAAAATAGAGACAGAAAATTTTCGCTAAAGACCTTTTTGATTTTTCGATTTATAAAAAGTATTGCTTTTTATACTATGGGGCACTATAGTATAAAAACTAAAAAATAAGGAGGTCTGATGTCTAGGGCATGTCCTCATTTGGCTTTGCACCAAATTAACATGCAAGCAATGTAAATCATAGACTGATAATTTCGTGCAAGCTTATCAAATCGGGTCGCTATCGCTCGGAAATGTTTTAATCTCGCAAAGGCATTTTCAACTAGATGACTTAAACGATATTAATACCGATCAAATTCTTTATTTTCTCTCTTACTATTTGATTTCATTGGGATGATCGGCACAATATTTTGCTTTCTTGGCAACGTCCTAATTTTTTCCGAATCATAACCTTTATCTGCAATCAGATAATCTGCCTCACCAATCAACTACTCCGCAACTTGGCTGTCATGGAGTTCACCTCTAGTGATTTTAAAATCAATCGGCAATCCATTCGCGTCGGTTGCAAGATGAATTTTTGTGGTTCTTTCACCTCTAGACCGTCCAATTGCTCGCTTGAAACCGTGCCGAGCTCCACTTGCATGCTGATGCGCGCATATGTAGCTTCCCTCAATGAATACTCATTCTTGATCCAATACGCCTCGTAGTTTAAAAAAATTTACCCCACAAGCCCTTACTCGCCCAACGATTAAAGCGGTTATATGCTGTTTTCCAAGGACAAAATTCTTCAGGAATATCACGCCATGTTGCATCTGTACATAATTTCCATAAGATGGCTTCCATGATATTTCTACCGTTCTTTGAACAATAACAACCATGAAATTGCATCGTAGACTGGATTTGTTGTCAAATATCATCGGTGAGTAGAGTTCGTGCCATTGAGAAATATACAAATAAAAAGAGGTTAAATCATTCTTTTAAATCTTTAAAATCAATTTTTCAAATGAGGACACGCCCTAATAGATAAACAGTTTCAATATCTTGACTTCGCTTAAAGTCTAGTATGTTAATTTTAGTATAACTCTAAATAATTTGTTTCTTTCGAGTCGCTAACCAACACAAAACTGCTCCTGCTGTCACCATTGCAACACCTTGCCAAAAGATAAAAGATAAGGACGTACTTAGAATTAATGCCGCAAACAAAGCTGATAGCACGGGAATAAAATAAGAAGCTCCAGCCATTAACGTCATGTTCCCTGAAATAATTCCAATATTCCAAGCACCATATCCCAAACCTAAAGCACCAGCTGCCATAATCAGAGTGACTGTATTGTCATAAGTAAAATTAAGAGCTGACCCACTCATGAGAAGGTATTTGATCCATAGTACAACTCCAGTCAAGGCAAAAAATATAGTGACTAGATTTTTACCCTGAGATGTTTTTACTGTCACAGAACAATATGCAGCCCACAAAATAGCAGCAGCAAAAGCTAAACCATAACTAAGAGGATTAGCTTTTAAATTAGTAAATATCTGAAAAAAATCAAATCCAGTATCTCCTCCTAATACCCAACAAATTCCAACTAAAGCGAATATGCAGCCAGGAATAATTAAAATATTGGCCTTAACGTTGTTAAAAATAATTGCGAATAGTAGAGTAAATGTTGGCCATAGATAATTAATCATGCCGACTTCGATTGCTTGTCTACTGTTTTGCGCATAGCCAATAGAAAGGGCAAAACATAATTCATAAGCAACAAATAAAAGGCTTCCCCACCATAAATAGGATTTTGGGATGGTAGAAAACTTAGGCATACCAACCATGAAAACTAAAATCATGGATGCGACACTGTAAATTAGAGCAGCACCAGCTACAGCTCCAAAGCTCTCACTGACACTACGCATTAAGCCTACATTTGTACTCCAAAATATGACAGCTGTAAGACCAATTAAAGTCGATATATTTCTATTGAATGTAGGGAGAGCATTTAAAAGCATAACCTATTCCTTTTAAGCCTTAGCATTGATTAAATGATGTGATTTCCTCTCTAATAAAGCCATACTTGCAAAAATTGCAACTATAACTAATAAGATACTAGGTGCTAAGGTATTAGCTGTTTGTTGAATTAACCAAGTTGCAACGAAAGGAACTGTTCCACCTAACAGTGCATTAGCAGTATTAAAACTAAAGGCAAAACCGGTATAGCGCACTTGTATAGGGAATTGTTCTGTTAAATATGCAGGTAAGCTCCCATCGTTCATTGCTAATAATGTGCAGAACATGAGCTGAATGATCACCATTTCAATAAAACTGGCAGTTGAAAGTAAGTAGAACAAGGGTACAGTCAGTGCTATAAAGCTTAGACCTGCCCAAAGCAACATTTTCTTACGTCCAATTCGATCTGAATATTTGCCCATCACAAAAACTACAGCAATATAAAATAGCAATGAAATTGACCCTGATATAAAGGCTTGGGATTTATTTACACCTAACTCTGTAGCTAAATAATTTGGCATATAACTAAAAATAAGATAGAAGGCGGTGGCATTTAAAGATGCAACTGCAAATGCTTTAAAAAGTGCTGGTTGATACTGAGTAAATAAGGCTTTGATTGGAAAATTTTCTTTGTTGCTATTTTTTTGATGTTCTAAAAACTCTGGGGTTTCTTCTAACTTTACACGGATATAATACCCGATTAAACCTAATGGTGCTGCCAATAAAAATGGAATTCTCCAACCATATTCGTGTAAAAACGCCTCTGACATGAAAGCGAACATCGCCGCTGCCATTAAAGAGCCGAGTAGTAAACCCGTTGCAGTACTTGCAGGAACTAAACTGGTATAAAGTCCTCTTTTTCCCTTAGGGGCGTATTCTGCAAGAAAATTTGCTGCACCAGCATATTCACCTGAAGCGGAGAAGCCTTGGATCATCCGGAATATTAATAACATAATCGGTGCAAAAATACCGATACTTTGATAACTTGGTAACAGTGCAATACATACCGTAGCCAGTGTCATTAATATAATCGACCACGATAGTGCATTTTTTCGACCAAATTTATCCCCAACATGCCCCCAAAAAATACCGCCTAATGGACGAAAAATAAATGAAATTGCAAAGATCGCATATGTAGCCATTAATGCGGTTAAAGGGTCACTTTTCGGGAAAAAAACCACTGCAATAACTGTTGCCAAAAAACCATATGCAGCATAATCAAACCACTCCACAAAATTACCAATAAAGCTGGCGCTAGCAACACGTCTTAGAGTATTTTTTTGCTCTATTTGATGATTGTTTTTCATTCTATTTACTCCTAATTAAATAGGCACTCATTTTCAGAGTGCCTATTTAAAATCTTTTATTTGATAATGTTATGTTCTGGACCATATGGGAATTTGGTAATATTTTCATTTCCTGATTCTGTAACGACCAAGATATCATGTTCACGGTAACCACCAGCCCCAGCCATTCCTTGCGGAATCATAATCATAGGTTCCATTGAAATCACCATGCCTGGTTCTATCACCGTATCAATATCTTCACGTAATTCTAAACCGGCTTCACGACCGTAATAATGTGATAACACACCAAAGGAATGTCCATAACCAAATGTGCGGTACTGCAATAAACCTTCTTCATAGAAAATTTCATTTAACTCTTTAGCAATATCACTGCAACGTGCACCTGGGCGAATGAGTTTTAAGCCAGCTTCATGCACCTTGACATTCGCCTCCCAAATTCGTAATGAAGCATCATCACAGTGATCAAAGAACTGTGTACGCTCTAAAGCTGTATAATAGCCAGCAATCATAGAAAAGCAGTTTAAACTTAAAATATCACCTTTTCGGACTTGGCGGGTTGTAACAGGATTATGTGCACCATCCGTATTAATGCCTGATTGAAACCAAGTCCACGTATCCATGAGTTCAGAGTTTGGAAAACGTTTGGCAATTTCACGTACCATGGATTGAGTAGAGGCTAAAGCCACTTCATGCTCTGGCACACCTTCACGAATTGCTGCAGTCACTGCAAAACCACCAATATCACATACTGCAGCACCTTGGGTGATATGTGCAATTTCTTCAGCAGATTTAATCATGCGTAGCTTCATGCATGCGGCACTAATATCCACAAACTGCACATTCGGTAAAACTGCTTTTAACTTGTTTAAACGTTCTAAAGGTAAATGATCAAACTCAATTCCTACACGGCCTTTATTTGGAATTTCTTGTGTAACCGCTTTAAAATAGTTATCACGCTGCCAGTCAGTATAAACTACGTTATAGTCGCCAATCGTACGACGCCAAGGTTGCCCAGCATCAATATTTGCTGAAATTGTCACCACTTTTTCTGGGCTAACCACCAGACCGTAGAAGCGCCCAAATGAACAATAAATAAAGTCTGCATAATAGTTAATGTTATGGATTGAACTAAATAGAATATGATCAATTTCTAGCTCTTCCATTAGTTGGCGTAACTTGCTCTGTCTATTTTGATACTCAGATAATGAAAATGTTGCAGAAACTTTTTCACCATTTTCAATGGTTAATAATGATGGTAGTTGTGAAGCAACAAAATTATTTACTAAAGTATTCATATATTTTCCTAGATCAATGTAATGTAATCAATGAGCTAAGCTTATGCAGAATATGAATAGGGATTTTTGCTAAAAGCGTCAAAAAGTTGTCAAAAACCGACAAGACTAAAAAACACTAATGAGCAAAATCCAGAATGTTACGTTCAAATTTGGGGGAATAGTTAAAAAAAGCTTTATAGGCTTTAGTAAAACTAGATACATTACAAAAACCACATGCCAAAGCAATATTTGAAATGTTTAACGTAGACTGTTTAAGTAGATTCTGTGCATAGGTGAGTCTTAGTTTTAAATAATATTCTTTTGGAGCCAATTGTAGATTCATTTTAAACAAGCGCTCTAAAGTACGCGGTTGAATTTTTACATGCTGTGCAATTTCAGCAATAGTTAAAGGCTCATTAATATTATTTTCCATTAAGCGCAATACTTCTTGAATCTGAAAATCAAGTTTTTTCTTATGTTCAGCAATAGGTTGATGTTGAATTTCATTGCTCTCACGCACTTGATGAACAATAAATTGCTCACAGATTCTTTTAGCAATATTTGGATAGTGTATTTCAACAAGTGCCAAGCCTAAATCAATCGCTGCAAGCCCACCAGAACAGGTAAAACGGTTCGCATCAATGGTAAAAATATGTGGGGTAAACTGTACTAATGGAAACTCTTCTTGTGCCGCTAAGGTATTTTCCCAATGAAGGCTAGCACGAAAGCCATTTAGTAGATTGGCTTTCGCTAATACATAAGCGCCTGTACATAAACCACCTAAAGCAATTTTTTGTTGATCCAACCTATATAAAAAATTCTTTAAGCGTACTGTCATATTTTTATAAAGTTGAAAACCACCACAAATAAAAACTATATCCATGTTCAGTAAATGTGACCAAACACAGGTATGTTGTATTTGAAGACCATTGCTTGCGCAGCTATGATGACCATCTAAACCCGTTACATTCCATTGGTATAAATTGTCTTCTGTAACATAATTAGCCATACGCAAGACTTCAACCATGTTTGAGAAAGCAATCATTGAAAAGTTATCGAGTAATAAAAAACCAATACGCTTAGAGTTTTGTAACATAAATTTAATGTTCTTCACTTTTTTCAATATTTTTATAAAGCAATTTTGAGACCACAATTTTGATTTTTTCAGATTTAAAAGTCACTTTTGTCTTTATTTCCATGAGGCTTTGTTGCATAAAGCCTTTGATAGCAGAGTGAACCGTACTGGGTTTGTAGGAGACTTTTTATTTAAGTTGGGCCACCTGAACTAACGGGTTAATTTTATCATAATACTTTGTTTCAAAATCAAAAGGCGATACATAACCAATGCACTGTGTACACGCTTTTTATTGAACCAATCTACCCAATTTAATATCGCAAGTTGTACATCTGCTTTTCAATAGTCAATCACCTCAGTTTTGTATAAGCCATTCACCGTTTCAGCCAAAGCATTATCATAGGAATCACCAGTTGTACCGACTGATGCTCCTAAATTTGCTGCCTCTAACAGGAAAACGAATAGAAAGATATTGCACACCTCTATTTAAATCATGAATTACATTCTTTGGCATACATCGGTCACGTAATACTTGCTCCAGTGCATCAAGCACCATATCTCTATTCATCCGTGTTGATACTTTCCATCCAACAATTGCGCGTGAGAACACATCAATAATAAGGGCGGTATAGACCTAGCCTGAATTTGTTTGAATATAGCTGAAGTCTGCGACCTGACATACAAAAAGCACTGCTTCGCAAGGGTCAGGATGATCAGCACTAAAATTACGGTTCACCAAGCCAACTGCCCGTTTTTGGTCATCTCGTACAAAGCCTTTTCGATTTATAAAAAAATATTGTTCTTTTTTATACTATAGGGTACTATAGTATTAACACTAGCAAATAAGGAGGTCTGATGCCTAATCAGGTTGAAGACAAAAAAAAGATTCTTCTACGCGTCAGAAAGATCAAAGGTCAGACGCAAGCGATTGAAAAAGCGTTAGAAGACAATGTGGAATGTGGTGCAATTCTGCAACAAATATGCTCTGTGCGCGGTGCTATTAATGGTTTAATGAATGAAATGTTGGAGGTTCATTTAAAGGACACTTTAGTATCAGGTGAAACCACAGAACAACAACGAAAAGAAGAATTGGCTGAAATCGCCAAGATTTTAAAATCATATTTAAAATAGATCTGTATAAGGAATTATTCCATGAAGTCACGTGCTGCTGTTGCGTTTGGTCCTGGTCAACCTCTTCAAATTGTTGAAGTTGATGTTGCACCACCGAAGAAAGGTGAAGTATTAATCAAGATCTCCCATACCGGTGTGTGTCATACAGACGCATTTACTTTATCTGGCGATGATCCTGAAGGTGTTTTTCCCGCTATTCTCGGGCATGAAGGTGCTGGTGTTGTAGTTGAGGTTGGTGAAGGCGTGACTAGCGTCAAACCAGGTGATCATGTAATTCCACTTTACACTGCTGAATGTGGCGAGTGCGTATTCTGTAAATCTGGAAAATCGAACTTGTGTATTTCCGTTCGCGAAACTCAAGGTAGAGGCGTAATGCCAGATGGTACCACTCGTTTTTCCTACAACGGTCAACCGATTTACCACTATATGGGCTGCTCAACGTTCAGTGAATACACTGTAGTGGCAGAAGTATCATTGGCTAAAATCAATCCTGAAGCCAATCACGAACATGTCTGCTTACTGGGTTGTGGGGTAACAACGGGTATCGGTGCAGTACATAACACGGCTAAAGTACAAGAAGGTGATAGTGTTGCGGTCTTTGGTTTAGGTGGTATTGGTTTGGCAGTCGTACAAGCCGCACGTCAAGCTAAAGCAGGGCGTATTATTGTGGTTGACATGAATCCAGATAAATTTGCGCTGGCAAAAGAGTTTGGTGCAACGGACTTCTTGAACCCTAAAGATTACGATAAACCAATCCAGCAAGTAATTGTCGAAATGACTGGCTGGGGTGTAGATCATTCATTTGAATGTATTGGTAACGTGAATGTGATGCGTGCAGCCCTTGAAAGTGCACACCGTGGCTGGGGACAATCCGTAATTATTGGTGTAGCTGGCGCAGGTCAGGAAATCTCTACCCGTCCATTCCAACTGGTTACTGGTCGTAAATGGCTAGGTTCTGCCTTTGGTGGTGTAAAAGGTCGTACGCAACTTCCAGGAATGGTTGAAGATGCCATGAAAGGTAAAATTCAATTAGAACCATTTGTGACACATACGATGGGCTTGGATCAGATCAATGAAGCCTTTGATCTAATGCATGAAGGTAAGTCAATTCGTACTGTAATTCATTACGAATAATTGCGTCAGACCTTATACTTTTCCATGCATGTGCATCATGAATGACATGCATGGAATCCTCTAAAACGGCACATCATCTGTAAAACAGATCTATCTGTGTAGGCATCGTGTATAGGTTCAATAAACCTGCCTACATTTTAAATCTTTATCACTATTCTCTGTGGAGAATGTAAGACTCTTTGTTTACTTGATTTCTCATGAAGTCTTGCTCAACATAGGTAATTGATTATGGAAATAATTGAGAAGCATGCTTCTTTTGGTGGATCGCAAGAAGTGTATCGCCATCAGTCAATAGCATTAAACTGTTCAATGAAATTCTCAATATATCTGCCACCTCATGACAAAGATGAGCGGTTGCCAGTGTTATATTGGTTATCAGGATTGACTTGCAACGAACAGAACTTTATTACTAAAGCCGGAGCACAAAAGTATGCGGCTGAACATAAAGTCATTATTGTTGCACCAGATACCAGCCCACGTGGAGAGGATGTACCAGATCATGCAGATTATGATTTAGGCCAAGGCGCAGGATTCTATGTGAATGCAACACAAGCACCCTGGTCGCAGCATTTCAAAATGTATGATTATATTGTGGAAGAGCTCAGAAATCTGATTGACCTGAATTTTCCGACCAATCAAGTCCAAAGTATTATGGGTCATAGCATGGGTGGTCATGGTGCATTAGTAATTGGATTAAAAAATCCTGAGCTGTATAAAAGTATTTCTGCTTTTGCACCAATTGTTGCACCTAGCCAAGTACCTTGGGGGAAAAAGGCTTTTACACACTACCTAGGTGAAACCGAAACTTTATGGAAAAGCTATGATGCGATTGAATTAATCAAAAACGCTGAAGTTCATTTACCTATTTTAGTCGATCAAGGAACAGCTGATGATTTTCTTGAAGAACAGTTAAGGCCTAAGCTTCTTAGTGATATTTGTTTGGAACAAGAATATCCTCTTACACTTAACCTAAGAGAAGGGTATGACCATAGCTATTACTTCATTGCGAGCTTTATAGAGAAACATATAGAGTTTCACAGCAAATTCCTAGCTAAATAACTTTCATAGATATGAGGATGTACAATATTGTTCTTGAATGCTTCTTGAGCAATATAATTTCCAGATGAAGAGGTCAGCTTATAAAGCTAAGGTAGAGTCAATTGATCCTTATATAAATAAGATTGAATTTAATCATCTCATATCTTGATTTTTTGATTCAAATGTTAATGATATTAACTTGAATAAATTCATAGCATTATGTCGAAATAAAAACCTAAATTTTGGCTCAGCTATGGGAATTTTTTCTAACTTTTATACAACAAAACTTTCTGACATGCATACATTAGCAATGTCAGAATCAGTTTGAATTCTAATCAATTATGGAGTTTTAGTCATGCTTAAAACAGCTTTATATGTCCGTCTTGAAGCTAAACCGGGTAAAGAAGACGAAGTGGAAGCTTTTCTTAAAGCCGGTTTACCTATTGTAATGGAAGAACCTGCGACAGTTGCGTGGTTTGGCCTACGTCTTGGACCTACAACATTTGGTATTTTTGATGCATTTCCTGATGAGGCGGGTCGCCAAGCGCATTTATCTGGCAAGGTTGCAGCTGCGTTGATGGCTCAGGCCGAAGAGCTATTTTCAGAGCCACCGTCTATTGAAAAAGTAGATGTTTTGGCGAGTAAACTACCAGCTTAAACCGATGCTTAAATGTATGAGGGTGCTGTCTGAAATTTTGAATGTAAGGCAGCACTTCAACCCTATGATGTTTGTCAGAGGCTTTCTATTCAAGTTGGGCTACTTTATTTAATGGCTTAATCTCATCATTTACAAGGGTCAATATCCAAAACAGGGTAAATAAACAAATGCAACTATTTACACGCTTTATATTGAACCAATCTATCTAATTTACTGTCGCATTTGTACATCTGCTAAACCGTGCCAATCTGCTTTTAAAATATTTAATCATTGCTATTTTGTATGAGCCATTCACTGCTTTAGCCAATGCGTTCACGACCATGTCAGTAGTCATGCGTGTTGATACCTTCCATTCAACAATCGCTCGTGAAAATACATCAATAATAAAAGTGGTATAGAACAAGCCTGAATGTGTTTAACCATCACTAAGGTCGGCAAGCTGAAATAATTTTTATAAAAATAGACGACTGGTCTATTTTTGTGTATAGTTAGCACATAGTGCAGTCAAAAGCCGCAGTGTTGTCCAATTTTTTTAAAGTTTATTTGATGAATAACGGTGGTTTTTCAAATCAATTAGCTGATCATCCTAGGATAAAAATATGTTGAATTTTAACTTTTATAATCCGACTCGCATTATTTTTGGTGGCGATACAATAGCTAAAATCAATGACTATGTGCCTACAGAAGCAAAAGTATTAATGTTGTTTGGTGGTGAAAGTGCACGTAAGAATGGTACTTTAGCTGAGGTGCGTGAAGCATTAGGTGCAAGAGAAATTCATGAATTTGGCGGAATTGAGCCGAATCCGAGTTATGAAACCCTCATGAAAGCTGTAGAGCTGATTCGAGAACAAAAGATAGATTTCTTGATGGCTGTCGGTGGCGGATCGGTAATTGATGGTACTAAATTTATTGCAGCAGCAGTCAATTATACAGGGGATACATGGGAGATTTTAGAAACCCATGGTACTAAAATTACTCAAGCTTTGCCTTTTGCGAGTGTACTCACCCTTCCGGCAACTGGTTCAGAAATGAATAGCGGTGGGGTAGTAACCAGAAAATCGACCCAAGCCAAATTGTCATTTAACAGCCCCTATGTTTTTCCGCAATTTTCCGTACTGGATCCGAATAAAACTTTTAGCTTGCCGACGCGCCAATTAGCAAATGGCGTGGTCGATGCATTTGTTCATGTCATGGAACAGTACTTAACTTACCCTGTCAATGCACAAGTACAAGATCGTTTTGCCGAAGGTCTATTGCAAACTCTGATTGAGATTGGACCGAAAATCTTGGAAGATTCAGCAGATTATGACACGCGTGCGAATTTGATGTGGGCTGCTAGCATGGCACTGAATGGGCTAATTGGAGCTGGTGTACCACAAGATTGGTCAACTCATTTGATTGGGCATGAGCTCACGGCTTTACATGGTATTGATCATGCTCGTACCTTGGCCATTGTGTTGCCGGCCAATCTACAAGTGCGTCGTCAAGAGAAGCGAGAAAAATTACTACAGTATGCAGCTCGAGTCTGGCAGATTGTCGAAGGTGATGAAGAACAACGTATTGATACTGCTATTGCTCGTACTCGAGCCTTCTTTGAGCAACTTGGATTGCCGACTCGTCTTAGCGATTATGGACTGGGGGAGACAGATATTGAGATCATCATTACGCAACTTAAATCACACAATCTTACACAGCTAGGCGAACATAAAACTGTTTCATTAGAGATCAGTCGCCAAATTCTCGAGACGAGTATCTAAATAAGCGTATCTGTCATGGTCACGTTACACGACAAGTGATCATGCAACAATGCTCCTCAATCCTGAAAAATATCGGAGAAATAACATGAAAATTTTAATCGTTTTAACCTCACATGATCAACTTGGCAATACTGGTAAGAAAACAGGTTTCTGGCTAGAAGAACTTGCTGCACCGTATTACACCTTTATTGACTCTGGTGCTGAAGTTACGCTGGCGTCGCCTCAAGGTGGGCAGCCACCACTAGATCCGAAAAGTAATTTGGCCGATGCGCAAACTGAAACCACTCATCGTTTTGAAGCTGATCCAACTGCAATGCAAGCATTGGCACAGACGCATAAACTTAGCGAAATTTCTGTAGCTGATTATGATGCAGTGTTTTATCCAGGCGGGCATGGCCCATTGTGGGATTTAGCAGAAGATCCGATTTCAATTTCTGTGATTGAACAGGCGATTCAGTCTGGCAAACCTGTTGCAGCAGTGTGTCATGCCCCGGGTGTTTTTCGACATGTGAAAGCGAGTAATGGAGCGCCTTTAGTTAGCGGTAAATTAGTGACTGGTTTCACCAATACTGAGGAGGCCGCTGTAGGTTTGACTGAAATTGTACCATTTTTAGTCGAAGACATGCTTAAAGAAAACGGTGGTCATTATTCTAAAGTGGATGATTGGCAAGTATATGTTCAAGTAGATGGCTTGCTGGTTACTGGACAAAATCCAGCATCTTCTGCTGCAACCGCTACAGCATTACTTCAATTGTTGAAATAAAGAGTAGCTAGTCTCTGTTGTGGTGCTTAGCAGTGAATAAACTTCTGACTCTGAGCAACTGGCGCAATAAGCAAAATAACCCTCACTTAATGGTGAAGGGCCTGAGTGAATAGCTTTCCTTCCTTTATTTTTCTATATACAGGAAGGAAGGTTATTTTTTTTAATTTAGATCAATTAAGCCATGATGACTTGGATTCAATGAAATGAAAGACAGCAAACTTTTTCAAAACTTAAGCTTAGGCCCTTATGTTTTGCAAAACCGTATTGTATTGCCACCATTAACGCGGTCGCGTAGTACTCAGCCAGGGAATATTCCAAATGAACTGATGGCAACCTATTATCAACAGCGTGCCGGGGCAGGATTTATGGTGACCGAAGGTACGCAAATCGAGCCACGTGGTCAAGGCTATGCTTGGACTCCCGGTATTTACAGCCCTGAACAGATTGCTGGATGGCGTAAAGTGACGGAAGCAGTGCATGCTAAAGGAGGCATTATTTTTGCACAACTTTGGCATGTTGGGCGTGTTTCACATACATCTTTGCAACCCGATCACGCATCACCGGTCGCGCCCTCGGCTATTAGGGCTGATAGTAATGTTAAAGTCTTTATTGAAACCGGGCCCAATGCAGGGGCCTTGGCTGATCCTTCAATGCCACGTGCTTTAAGCAATGCAGAAGTTAAAGAATTAGTGCAACTCTATGCTCAAGCAGCGCGTAATGCATTGGCTGCTGGTTTTGATGGGGTTGAAATTCATTGTGCAAATGGTTATTTGGTAAATCAATTTATCTCTGCACATAGTAACCACCGTGAAGATGAATATGGTGGATCACTAAACAATCGTTTGCGTTTTTTACGTGAAGTAGTACAGGCAGTTGCTGAGGTGGTTGGTGCAGATCGTTTAGGAGTGCGTTTTGCCCCGCTATTTGAAAGTACAGAGGAAGATCGTGTTTATATGGGGTTGGTTGAAGATGATCCACATGTGACTTATATTGAAGCCATAAAAATACTTGAAGAAGTTGGGATTGCCTATTTATCGATTGCAGAAGCTGATTGGGATCATGCACCAGAACTTCCTCATAATTTTCGTAAAGATGTCAGAGACACTTTCAGTGGTCGGATTATTTATGCAGGTCGATATACGGCAGAAAGAGGGACTCGAATTTTAAAGGCAGGGCTGGCCGATTTAATTGCATTTGGACGCCCATTTATTGCGAATCCAGATTTACCCGATCGCATCGCCAATGGCTGGCCATTGAATGCAGTAGATGCAAGCACTATGTATGGTGGGACGGAAAAAGGCTATATTGATTATCCAGCTTACGCAGATTAATATTGACTAAGTGAGTTATTTTGCCAACCTTTGTGGTTGGCAAAATAAGGACTTAGGATTGCTGTTGCCAGCATAAATTCTTATTAAAACAAATTCTTAAAAATTTTTAGCTGTGTAATGAGCCAACCTGCCAGTGGGAAAGAAATCAGTTGCGTTACTGGCACTAATACTATGACTTCAATCAACACCATCATCGGGAAACTTTGATGCTGAGTAATTGGCTTTAATAAAGTGAGTACCAGTAATAGTGTGGGATATAAGCCTAAATATCCGACTAAAATACGAGTCATGAGGGCTTTAGGAGAAGAATTCATTGTGCGCTATACTCATGGATTGTAAATTAATCTAATAGCAACACATTAATAACTAATCATTGGGCTGCTGTCATTAATTATGTAATTGATATTTAATCTAAATTTTATCAATCTTCACTTTTTAATAGAAATTTAGTTGCTCTCAGAGCTTGATGTAATGGTGTTTTATCTTTTTGCAACTTACTCAGTAATGCTGCACCTAACCACATTTGGTAAAGTACTTGTGCCAACGTCGAGGCCTCAGTATTTGCTTGAATAGACTGATCCTGTTTTCCCAAATCAATTAAACCAGCAATACGTTGGATTACATCATCCACGCCAGCGGACATAATGGAACGCATATCTTCAGATAGATCGGCAACTTCTGCGGCAAGTTTCACAATTAAACAGCTATTCGCCCAACCACAGTGTGTTTCAGGATCTTCTATCCATAAATTAAAATACTCAATCAGCTTTTGATAAGGGGATTTATCGCTACGCCATACATCATTTAAACGGACTTGGTAATTATCCACATAATGCTGTACCAATTCACATCCGAAAGCTTCCTTGGATTGGAAATAATGATAAAACGAGCCTTTGGGGATCTCACAGCTCTGTAAAATTTCCTGTAATCCTACGCCAGTAAAACCTTTATGCAAAATCAGGTCTGAACTGGTGTTAAGAATGTGTAAGCGCTTCGCTTCAGACTTTTTAATAGGAGTAGGCTTCATATTAATTATTTACTCTATTGTAAAAAAAATAGACCAGTCGTATTGTTTTTTATTATAACTCATCTACAATGGATGTAAAGAAATTTTAATCATAATTTTTGATTATGAAGAGAAATACTTTTAAATAAAACATGGAGTTATATGTGTGAAAACAGTTATTAATCAACGCATCGTTTTAGCTAAACGGCCAGTGGGTGAGCCAAAACACAGCGATTTTCGTATTGAGCAAGTTGAGCTCAATGAACTTAAACAAGGCGAGATATTGTTAAAAACCATTTACTTGTCACTCGATCCTTATATGCGTGGTCGCATGAGTGATGCTCCCTCATATGCAGCACCGGTTGAAATTGGCGAAGTGATGGTCGGTGGAACAGTCAGTCAAGTGATGGCCTCTAAAAACCCAAAATTCAAAGAAGGCGAGTGGGTTCTTTCTGGAAATGGTTGGCAGGGCTACGCAATTTCTGATGGGACTGCATGTCAAAGCTTAGGTATGCAACCCGAACATCCATCTTGGGCATTGGGTATTTTGGGGATGCCTGGCTTTACTGCTTATATGGGGTTGTTGGACATTGGTCAGCCTAAAGCCGGTGAAACTTTAGTCGTTGCAGCTGCAACGGGACCTGTTGGTGCTACAGTTGGACAAATTGGCAAACTTAAAGGTTGTCGCGTGGTTGGCGTCGCAGGTGGGGCTGAAAAATGCCATTATGCAGTACAAGAACTCGGCTTCGATGCTTGTATCAATTATCATGATGAAAATTTTGCAGAACAATTACAACAAGCAGTTCCCAACGGTATTGATATTTATTATGAGAATGTAGGGGGTAAAGTGTTTGATGCGGTATGGCCATTGCTTAACTCTGCGGCACGTGTACCGGTGTGTGGTGTGGTTTCGCAGTATAACGCTACCGAGCAAGCACAAGGGCCAGACCGTTTACCTGGCTTTATTTCCACTCTTTTAAGAAAGCGTATTCGCATGCAAGGCTTTATTATTTTTGATGATTATGGCAATCAGTATCCGGAATTCAATCAGCAAATGTCTGAATGGTTGAAAGACAGAAAAATCAAATATAAAGAGCATATGGTGCAAGGTTTAGATAACACGATCAATGCTTTCAATGGTATGTTAAAAGGCAAAAACTTTGGCAAAGTGGTTGTAAAAATTTAAAAAAATAGGAATATTATGATTACACTACATCATTTAGATCAATCACGTTCTTTTCGCATTTTGTGGTTACTTGAAGAAATCAAGCAGCCCTATGAGCTGAAAAGCTATTATCGTGACTCAAGCACGCATTTGGCCCCTGAATCTTTAAAAAACATCCATCCTTTAGGGAAATCTCCAGTATTGGAATGGGATGGCAAAGTTATTGCAGAGTCAGGCGCAATCGTTGAGTTATTAATTCAGAAACTTGCGCCGCATTTAGCACCAGATATGGATGAACCTACCTATGTCGATTATCTACAGTGGATTCATTTCTCAGAAAGCTCTGCCATGCTGCCATTTTTATTAAAAACGTTTAATGCGATTGAAACCAAGCAGGGTACGAAGTTGGTATTTCTAGAAAATTATACTCAAGTTGAGTTCGATAAAGTATTCGGCCATTTAAATGAATATTTAAAAGATAAAGAATTTCTAGTGGCAGACCGTTTAACCGGTGCTGACTTTATGATGGGCTTTGGACTACATGCTTTAGTTTATCATATGGGACAAGGTGAAAATTATCCCCATATCCAACGTTATGTAGCAGGTTTAAGCCAACTACCTAGCTGGCAAGCCGCAGTACAAATTGAACAAAATGGTGTGAAAAGTCAAAAATAGCAAGATTGATTTTTTAAAGGCAATTTAGAAAAAGAATCGTGATTGTCAAGTACATCTAGTTATAAAATAAGCTGACACTTATTTAAATTAAACGCCTAATGAATTTCATCGGGCGTTCTCTATTTTAAAGATAAGGAATTACCATTATTTAAGACAAGTTTCGCCTATTCTTCCCATCAAATTCCTATCAAAAGAGTTTGAATATCACGACGGTTACGTTGAAAGATATAATCAACTTCTGAAAGAAAGAAACGTGACTAACGCACAGCAAGATTAAATTATTCCTCGGGGTATTAAACAAGTAAACTACATCATTTTACTAACATAAACGCATATACGTAAAAATCACGCCCCGTTTAACTGGCAATAGTTTTTGAACCCTTGTATAAAAGTTTAAACGAATCTAGCAAGTCTTTATTTAATGTTAATACTCATCCAGTATTGAGGTTTTTTATCTTTTCTTGCCTGTGATCTAGGTTGTAATACTCTAATTTCATACTCACCTGAAGCAGGTAAAATATAAATACCATTATCATCAAGCTTTGGAGAATATTCTCCAAGATTGATGGAGTCTTTTAATTGATTACCCCATAAGTAAGTTTCAACATTTCCTCCAGTCAACCTCACTTTTAACTTTTGCCCTTTTTTAGCATAAAATTTGTAGGAATCATACTTGTATCCATCTATCCTTCCGTAATAATTTGCAGAGTAAGCTTTTTTAGCAAACTTAACTACAACAGTCTTTCGTATATCATTGTTATCATTTGCAAGTGCGGCAGGGCTAAGCATAGTTAAAGTTAGGGTCATAAAAGCACCAGCTAGTAATTTCGTATTCGCTATTTTCATAAGGTTACCTTAATTCTTGTATCGCCCCTGACATAGTAACATAAGTAATAAGTAACCATGAATCATGGAACAGAACTGTGAATAGTCATAACATAGAGTTGCACTTCAAATGTTAATTTAAGACTTGCGAAATCAATGGTTAATTAATTGGTCACTAAGGAATAGCCAATCTATATATAAACTTTATTTAACAAATACTTATAAAAATATATGATGCGTATCATACGCATCATATATAAAGCGTTCTATTTTGATATAATTGATCCAATCAACCCCTTATTAGGTTTCATTTAAATTCCATGAGTCTTACTGATATTAAAGTTCGCCAAGCTCATTGCAAGGAAAAAACCTGTTTTTTATCCGATGAAGATGGGCTTAGCCTGAAGATTGAGCCGAGTGGAAGAAAATCTTGGTGCTATCGCTATACAGATCCACAAACTAAAAAACGTCGACGCATTCAGTTAGGTCTTTATCCTGATTTATCGCTGAAAAAGGCACGACAAGTCAGAGATGACTTTAAAGACAATAATTTCTGTTTTGAACATGATACTGCCTCTAATCTTATCACCTTTGGTAAGGTCGGGGAGGAGTGGTTACAGTTCAAACTGAAGAATGCCTTCAACGATCTACCCCGCTGTGGTGTACTACAGTTAGCAGAAAGATGCTTACAGCAAGATATTTATCCAGACCTTCAGGATTTACCTTTTCAAAACATCAAGCGCTATGACCTGGTTTCAGTAATCAAAAAAATAGAGGGACGCCAAGTAAAAGAACCTGTCAAAAAAGCTTGTAGTTATTTGAACCAAATTTATGACTACGCTGTAGCGATGGGTTATTGTGAGTTCAACATCGCTCATGGTTTAAATAAAATCACCATTAACAGCAAAATCAAGAAAAATTATCCGTATTTGAAAGCGGAGGAAATATCTGATTTTAAGAATAAATTACAAAAATTGGATGCCCATCCCATTATTAAAAAAGCACTGATGTTCAAATTACATACTGGCGTGAGAGGGGCCGAATTGTTATTGGCTGAGCCTCATCATTTTGATTTAAATGAAAAAATCTGGAAAATACCTGCCTTGCATATTAAACAGTTTCGACGAAAAGTCATATTAGGCCATGAGATTCCAGATTTTTTAGTTCCACTTTCAAATCAGGCTTTAGAGATTTTGAAAGACGTCATGCAGTGGTCATACGGTGAAAAATACCTTTTTGCTAGCCCTCGCAAACACAATCAACCGATTCATTTTAATACTCTAAATATGGCCATACGTAAGATGGGGTATGGCAAACATCAACTATCTTCTCATGGATTACGTTCTACTTTTAGTACCATTTTGAATGACTCAGGTTTGTTCCAAGATAATTGGATTGAGGCACAACTTTCACATATTGATAAGAACCGTACCCGTGCCAGCTATAATCACGCTGACTATTTAGCTCAACGGACTGAAATGATGCAGTGGTGGGGTGATTATTTAAGTACTAGTAAGTGAAAATCGTACTTTTATACATAAACTTAAAACATGATGGGGTGTCAAATGGATAGTAAACAATATACTTACCGTGTTAAATGGTCAGCTGAAGATAATGGGTATGTTGGGTTGTGTGCTGAGTTTCCATCATTGTCTTAGCATGATGCGGATCAGTCTAAAGCATTCTCAGGAATAGAGGAGCTCGTTGCTGATGTTGTCGCTGATATGATTAGCAATAATGAAAAAGTTCCTACACCACTCTCCGGAAAAATATAGTAGGCAATTTATTGTCCTTGTTCTCAGTGGTTCAACAAAAACTAGCCCTCGAAGCTGCAGAACGTAGTGTGGGCATGAATCGTTTAGTATCAGTAAAAAGAGCTATGTAATTTTAGTCTTTACTAAGGTCTAGTAGGAGTGAGTGATAAAGCAGGAACAAGAATTTATGCTTCATATACTCTGTAAATCGTATGAATTTGAATTAATAGGTATTTTAAAAGAAAGTTTTCTTTGATTTAGTGTTTTTATATAAAAAAAATAATTTTTAAAAATAACTTAGGCTAATTGATAAACACTATCTGGAAAGATTAAAAGAAAATATTTTTTAATTTCTGCTAATTCATTTAAGGCAGGTTCTCTTTCTAGCAGTTGAAATGTCCAAATAAGTACAGCCTGATGATTATCATAGCAAGTATTTACTCCAAGAAAATTAGCCAATCCATAACTTCTATTGATGTTCATTTCTTTAATTAATTGATTTCCTAAGTCACGAGCTTGCTGGCTGATTAATAACTCATTTGGTAACACGGCGGTCATCTCCACAAAAAAATCTAATGCAGGTTCAATCCTTATATTTAAAAAGTTATAATTTAATTGAAATGGATAAAATATACTTTCTATAAGTTGTAATAACCTGCTGTAGGTTAATTTTAGCAAAGTATTACTCAGGCAACAACTTCAAATAACCCACAGCAAGTTATTTTTTGTAAATTAATTTAAATATGATTACTTGTAAGTTATCTAGCCTCATGGGCGATAGAAAAATTTTAAAATTAAGTGAAGTGGTGCATGCAACAGGTATCAATCGCAACACGCTCACAAGTATGTATTATGACCGTGCTGTACGTATTGAATTACCAGTCGCCGATAAGTTGTGTAAGTACTTTAACTGTACGATGAATGATTTGTTTGAGTTTAAGGAAGAAGTTGAAGAAAAAGATTAACTTAATACTTCGTTTGATAAGTTTTTCGAAGAAAAAGACTAGCCAATACTTAGTTTGATAAGTTTTTCTCTGCAGATCTAATATTGAATTTTATAAAATATCATTACAAACAGATACTAATTTCATTACTTCTAAAATGAAATCAATCGAATGGTAGAGTTTTTTTGCTATTTGCATTTTAAGGTGGGATTTTGAGGCCTTGTTGCGCAAACCTACCGATAAGGTCTTATACAGCAATAGCCTACACCTAAATTTATCGTACACCGAATTGGTCATCCTACAATCATGCTTTGATCAATCATGGTAATTTTACAATTTGGTTTGATACTAAGATTCAATGATATTCGCAGTCACAAGGAAAACATGGTCGAAATCAAACTTATTCTGACATAGCCATTCAGTGCTATCTCATGATTAAATCCTTATTTCGTCTTTCTGTATGCATGGTGACTGGCTTTGTCCAAAGCTTGATTAAACTTTGCGGATTAGATTGGACAGCTCTGGATTATTCAACCATTCGCAGAAGACAAAAGCATATTGATATTCAAATTAGCTATGAAAAGAGTTGCAATGGACTGCATCTACTCGTTGATTCCACGGATTTGAAGTTCTTAGGTGAAGGTGAATGGAAACGTAAAAAGCATTAGCCGAAATATCGTCGCCAATGGCGTAAACTTCATATTGGTATAGATACTAAAACCCTGCTAGGTAGAACACTATGGAAAAAATGGTCAGGCTATCATCGCCGAAGTTTGGTCGAAACAAAGATGCACTGCATCAAATTATTAGGCGATAAATTAATGGCAAGAAGCTTTCCTAGTCAGATGAGTGAAATTCATGCTCGCGTAGCAGTCCTCAACAGATTTATGGAATTAGGCCGACCTAATACCCGAGTTGTAACTTAAATTTGAGTTGCTTAGGAAAACTCAATCTTTAAAGGCTTTATGCAACAAAGAACTTCGAAATTGATTTATGGATTATGAGCACCCTAAGGGCTTATAATTCAAAATATTTTCAATTATGGGGTGGTGAATTTTGGATAAGGTGAAAGCAAAAAAAAATAGGGTAAGCGGATTAAATGGTTGATCTTACCTTTGCATGAGAGTGAGGCAAACCGGCATCTCATCGGATTATCTGGTTGGCACTCCAACCTACTGCTGATGCATGCTTCCCTCGCTAATTCCAGCAAGAACCCCACACGCCTTAACTTCCCGGTCATCGTTGCAACGCGCTCTTAGTGAAACGAGTTGTTTCTCAAGCGCCTGTAGAGCGGTTATCTGCGAGCGCACATGAGAGATGTGATCATCGAGCAAGGCATTGACAGCGGTACAGGACTGATGAGGGTCGTCCTGATAGCGCTTTAGTTCGTGAATTTCTGCCAGTGACAGATCCAGGATGCGGCAGCGACGAATAAAGGCCAGCCGCTCAACGTGTTTCTCGGTATAGACACGGTAACCGTTCTCCTGCCGACCAGGCGGCGGCAACAAGCCCTGCCGTTCGTAGAAGCGGATCGTCTGTGTATCTACCCCTACTGACTGTGCCAACTGACCAATACGCATCGGGTTCCTCCGCAACGGATTCTCTACGCTATTGACATTATAGCTACTATATAGTTTTAAATGAAAACCCGATCACATTCAAGTGGAGTCATATCATGAGTAAAAACTGCGGAGGCCCCTGTGGCGACCATGCAAGGCCTGCGTCGGATACCGATATGCAGGCCTCCTCCGATGCGTCGGGGGAATGGGTCAGTGTTTATGCCGTGCCGAAGATGGACTGTCCATCAGAAGAGCGCATGATTCGCCTGGCCCTGAACGGCGTTGAGGGGATTCGGGCACTGTCCTTCGACTTGTCGAACCGCCGGTTGAAGGTCGTGCATGACGGTGAGGTCGAGCCCGTCACCTCGAAACTGAAGACCTTGGGGCTAGGCGCCTCGCTTCAGGAAACCGTCGCTGCAAATCCGGAGACCATCAAGGCCGCCGAGTTTTCGGCAGCTTCTGCTAAGCAAGAATCCGGGACCCTGCGCTGGTTGCTCGGCATCAATGCACTTCTGTTCGTGGTGGAAATGACTGCCGGTCTGATCGCCCGGTCCACTGGCCTGATTGGAGAATCCCTGGACAATTTTGCCGATGCGGCGGTGTACGGGCTTGCCCTTTATGCGGTTGGACATAGCGTGAAAATGCAGGTACGTGCCGCGCATCTTGCTGGTGTACTGCAACTGATCTTGGCTGTGGGCGTACTCATAGAGGTGGTGAGACGCTTTGTATTCGGTAGTGAGCCTGAATCGCTGGTGATGATGGCTATCGCATTCGTCGCATTGATTGCCAATACCAGTTGTCTGCTGCTCATATCCAAACATCGGGAGGGCGGGGCGCACATGAAGGCAAGCTGGATATTCTCGGCCAACGACGTGGTGATCAACCTGGGGGTCATCACCGCCGGCGCTCTGGTCGCGTGGACCGGGTCCAATTATCCGGATCTGATTATCGGCACCATCGCGGGGGTAATTGTACTTAACGGTGCTAGACGCATTCTGGCGCTCAAGGATTAAGCAATGTCCATTTTTGGCAAACATCTGTCACCGTACGCTCTGTTGTCCATATCGGGCCTGCTGGCAGCGTCTGATCAGGCCATAAAATGGCTGGTGCAACAATCAATGGCATATGGCGAGTCTATTTCAGTGACCTCATTCTTTAACTGGGTACACGTATGGAATACCGGTGCCGCATTCAGTCTTTTTGCGAATGGTGGAGGCTGGCAGCGCTACTTTTTTATCGGAATCGCGGTAGTGGTCTCGATTTTTCTGATCAAGCTGATCCTTGAAAATCGTCATAAAGGAGAAGCCATCGCTTACAGTCTTATCCTCGGTGGCGCCATGGGCAACCTGATTGACCGGGTCTTTCGCGGCTATGTTGTGGATTCCTTTGATTTCTATTGGCGAGACTGGCATTGGCCGGCCTTCAACCTGGCTGATATTGCAATTGTCCTCGGTGCCTTACTTTTAGTTTCCAGCGGCTTTGTTGCACAAACCTATCTGTAAAGGCTTTTTCAGCGATATAATTTTCAAATGAAGAAGCCTACACACAAAATCTACCGCACAACCAATTGGCCCGCATATAACCGAGCACTCATTAATCGCGGAAATATTGCCCTTTGGTTTGATCCTGCTACGCAATGGTATGCTCCATCAAAAGGCAAACAAGGGCGAAATCAAACCTACTCCGACGCAGCCATCCAATGCTGCTTAATGATTAAATCCTTATTCCGTCTATCTTTACGTATGGTCACTGGCTTTGTGCAAAGTCTGATTAAACTTTGCGGATTAAATTGGACCGCACCAGATTACAGTACGCTTTGTAGAAGACAAAAGCATATTGATATTGCAATCAGCTACCAAAAAAGTAGCGATGGGCTGCATCTACTCGTAGACTCTACAGGGATGAAGTTTCTAGGTGAGGGCGAATGGAAACGCAAGAAACATGGAGCTGAATATCGTCGCCAATGGCGTAAACTACATATTGGTATAGATGCCAAAACCCTACAAATACGCGCTATTCAGCTCACAACCAATAATGTCTGTGATTCACAGGTGCTTGGTGATTTACTTAATCAGATTCCACAAGATGAGCAGATTGACTCTGTTTATACCGATGGAGCTTATGACACCAAGCAATGCCGTCAGGTCATTGCAGATCGGCAAGCACATGCGGTGATTCCACCTAGAAAAAATGCGAAACCATGGAAAGATACAAAGAGTAGCTCGCTAGAGCGAAATGAATTACTTCGAACAATTAAACGTTTAGGTAGGACACTATGGAAAAAATGGTCAGGCTATCATCGCCGAAGTTTGGTTGAGACTAAAATGCACTGCATCAAATTATTAAGAGATAAACTCAGTGCAAGGAGCTTTGATAGCCAAGTCAATGAGGTTCATGCACGTGTAGCAGTCCTCAACAGATTTACGGAATTAGGTCGACCACTTACCCAAGTTACGCCTTAAATTTGGCTCAATTAGGGGCGCTTTGCCTTTCAAATCTTTGTGCAACAAAGCCATTTGGAATATAAATAAGATTTAGTTAAAATTAACATTATTCATATAAATTAACATTATGTATTACATTTACTAATAATTTAAAATAATTAGTAGAAAAAAATTATGTTTTAATTATTTCTTTGATTATATAAGTTGAGAGTAAAAAATGATTAATACGGAATTTTCAAAGTGTATTTCTGCATGTACAAACTGTTCACTTATTTGTACTGAATGTGCAACTTCTTGTTTAAAAGAAAAAGATTTAGAGATGATGCGTGAATGTATTCAACGTTGTCTAGAATGTGCAGATATTTGTCAGTTATGTGTGCGTATGCAACAACATAACTCACCTTTCCTCAAAGAGATTTGTGAGCTTTGTGCTAAGATCTGTGAATATTGTGCGGAAGAGTGTGAAAAACATTCACATGATTATTGTAAAAAATGTGCTGAGGCTTGCCGTCAGTGTGCAGAAGAATGTCGAAAAATTGCCATGTAAAATACTTCAATAATGTTAATTATATGGCTCTAGACTAACATAATCATTCTACTAGTCTAGAGCCTTTCCTAAAATTAACATAATACACCTTATACGAAATTCTTATATTTTTTTCTTTATTTTTCAATGGTATAATACAATCTTTAAAGCCCCTTTTCTCCAATCGGGGCTTTTTTATGATTTATTACGTTCTCTAATCCCCCCATTTCTCTTAGGTCTCTTTTGTTAGCGCTGACTGGATATTGACGGTCATTTAATTCACAGCTTTAACCAAATCGAACTATATACATTTTCAAATTTCGTACTTGAGCGAAAGTAGGAAAGTGTTGCCTGGAGAGAATAAGAAATGGGTTCTACACGACTATTGACCAATATTATTCAGCGTAAAGTCATGTTGCCAGAAGAAATGTCACCTTCAATGCAGCGTGACAATTTTGAAGTGACACTGACTGATTTTGAAAAGCATCCAATCATCAAATGTTTATTTAAGGCGGATAACCAGCGTTCTACGGAATGTTGGAGCGTGCAAGAAATTGCAAACTTTATTGAGGATTGCACAGAAGATCAAAACATCAATTTATGCATTTTGTATTGGAAAGATATACACAGCAATATTTACATTATTGATGGAGCACATCGTCTTTCCTGTATCTATGCGTGGATCAATAGATATTTTGCGGATGAGCAAGTCCCTCAAGCACCTAATTTCAATGATCAACAAAAACAAGATATTCGTTACCTCCGCAATTATTTAGGAGATCTTGCTGATTTTCAAAAAATTTGTACTGATGCCGAATTTGCAGAAAAAAAAATCGAAATTAGGCGATATTAAAATCAGTTTCCGGCAGGTACTGGGGACTCCGGAAGATGCGCGACGGGTATTTCAATCTATTAACTCAGATACTAAACGTTTAGATAAATATGAGGAATATCACCTAAGAAATCGCGGTAGTGACGCGTATTATGCGATCTATGCCTGTTGTTATATCAATGACAATAAATCTAACCTAGAAGAGCTCCAATATACACGTTTAAATGAGTTGATTGAGTTAGGGGAGAGGATCCACCAGTTACTTTTTTCGACCATTTTATTAGACAATGAAATGAGTCATGGCAAAAAAATTGGCCTGGTCAATGAGCTGATGAATATCATTGCGGGTGATCAGATTCATAATATTATGAGTCTGAATCAGGGGGAGCGCGTTGAAAACCTAATGTCGCATCTGTTGACCATTCTTTGCAGAATAGCGACGCCTGTAAAAAATGCTGGGGTTCCGAGTTTGGGCTTACATCCATACTTATATTTTTATAAGGATCAGAGTTTTCAGATTACTTCTTTTCTTGCATGGTTTTCAATTGTGTATGAAATTCATGAAAGCCGCATGCAGATTCATCATCGAAAGATTAGTTTCAAGGACTTCACCCGGGTACGCCGTAGTATTGAGTTCTTGATCGCCAATTTCCCCGTGGCGACCACCGAAACGGTCGGCAAGTTCGGCAGTGGTATCAAGGGCTATGATCGGCTACAAATTGTCTATAAAGCCTTTATTTGCTTAAGCTTGGAAATGGAGGTTGATTTTGATGATGAGGAATGCCTGAATACCTTTATTCTGTCCATGTCTAAGGCCTTCAAGTACATAAACTTTAACGAGTTTTATGTCGAAAGATTTTTGGGTGGTTATGATGATGCAGTCGTCAAGCATGTGGTGGGATATGTGGAGTCGATTAGTCCAATTTCTCGGTCAAAGCCCAAGGCCTTTTCGGGGTCGTCTCAGGAAACGGAAAATATAGCACGCTAAGGATTTTCACTCCGACTTCTTTTAACGATATCCAACACGGTATTTTTGCTTAGATTGACCAGCCGACCGACTTGTCGATAAGAGTGTCCAGCAGACACCAACTCCAACACTTTAGGTGCCAGACGATCTGACTTGGTACGTTGACCAGGACGACGACCAAACACAACGCCCCGCGCTTGTGCCGCTGCTACACCAGAGCGCACACGTTCACGTAGTAAATCTCCCTCAAACTCTGCTAATGCAGACATCACAGAAGCCATGAGCTTTCCCTGAGATGTGGAAAGGTCAAACTGCAAACCTGTTTGTGCCACCAGAGATACCCCGAAATGCCCAAGATCTTGTAATGACTGTACGAGATCCACGGTGCTTCTGCCCCAGCGTGTCAATTCCGTCACCAAGATGGCATCGATTTCACGAGATTGCGCCATGGTCATCAAGTATTTTCTTTGCAATCTCTCATCCTTACTGCCTGATGCAGTTTCTTTCCAAACACCGACAACATCGTAGCCGCAACGATTGGCGTAGGCACGTAGGTCATATTCCTGTCGTTCGCAGGACTGATCGTTCGTTGATACTCGGCAATAAATGGCCGCATTCTGTCCCAATTGAACCTCCTTGCGAAATTGCAGCGCAAAGCTAAGCGTGGCGGTACAAAATAATGTACCTTTAATAGTTTAGTTTATTTGGGACTAATGAGCCATGCCGCGCCATTCTATTTTGTCGTCCACGGAATTGGGAAGCCTGTTCGAAATTCCAGATGATAGAGCTTTTATGCTTCAGCATTACACTCTGAGTGATTCTGATAAATCCATAGTCCATCAACATCGAGGGGCATCCAACAAGCTAGGCTTTGCAATTCAACTTTGCTACATGCGTTACCCTGGAGTGATATTGGGTATTAACGACGAACCATTCAAACCCTTACTTTTCATGATGGCTGCTCAACTTAGTATATCAGTGGACTGCTGGAATGATTATGGTCAGCGCGAGCAAACAAGACGAGAACATATTGCCGAATTGAAAAAAGTTTTTGGGTTCAAACTATTCACCTTGAGTGACTATCGGCAATCGGTCAATATGATGGTGGATTTGTCCCTTCAGACAGATAAAGGTCTTATTTTAGCCACAACTCTCGTTGAAAATTTACGACAAAAATCAGTCCTTTTGCCAGCTATAAATGCAATTGATAGTATTTGCGCAGAAGCAATCACATCTGCCAACCGCATAATTTATACTGCTTTGACGAGCTCACTTTCAGAAACTCATCGTCAAAATATAGATGCTTTGCTGAACCGTAAAGAGGGCAGCAAACTGACAATATTGGGGTGGCTTAGACAGTCACCAGCTAAACCAAACTCAAAGTACATGCTTGAGCACATTGAGCGGCTGAAGTGCTTACAAGCCATCGATCTACCTGAAGACATTGGAAAACACGTTCATCAAAATCGCTTACTGAAAATTGCTCGCGAAGGTGGGCAAATGACTCCTGCTGATTTGGCCAGATTTGAATCTCAACGTCGATATGCCACTTTGGTAGCAATCGTTGTGGAGAGTATGGCCACGATCACCGACGAAATTATTGACCTGCATGATCGCATTATTGGAAAGCTATTTGCTATCGCAAAAAATAAACACCAGCAACAATTTCAATCATCAGGTAAAGCGATCAACGACAAAGTGCGTTTGTATGGGCTTATCGGGAAAGCCTTGCTAGATGCCAAGCAAAATGGCAGTGATCCGTTTGCCGCCATCGAAACTGTTATTTCATGGGATGCTTTTGCAGCAAGTATTACTGAGGCAGAAAAACTGGCGCAACCCGAAGACTTTGATTTTTTACCACGAATTGGCGAGAGCTATGCAACTTTACGCCGTTACGCGCCAGAACTTCTTGCCATACTTAAATTGCGTGCTGCCCCAGCAGCAAAAGATATGCTTGCCGCTGTAGAGTTGCTCCGCAGCATGAATGTTGATAATACACGAAAAATCCCCTCTAATGCTCCAATAGCGTTTATCAAAAAACGGTGGGCAAGACTAGTCTTTACCGATGATGGTATTGATCGCCGCTATTACGAAATATGTGTGTTATCTGAACTTAAAAACTCGCTACGGGCTGGGGATCTCTGGGTACAAGGCTCTCGCCAATTCAAAGACTTCGATGAGTATTTAGTGACTGCTGATAAATTTAATCAGCTAAAACAGTCCAATGAGTTACCTCTAACCATTACTACTGATTGTGATCTATATTTGCAAAGTCGCCTTTCACTATTGGAGCAGAAATTAGCAATCATTAATCGCATGGCAGCGACCAACGATTTGCCTGATGCGATGATCAATCAATCTGGTCTAAAAATAACACCTCTCGATGCCGTGGCTCCTGATACAGCCCAAACTTTAATTGACCAAACAGCAATGCTGTTACCACATATCAAGATCACCGAATTATTAATGGAGGTCGATGAATGGACAGGCTTTACTCGACACTTCACTCATTTGAAAACGGATGACACTGCGAAGGATAAAGCGTTATTGCTCACGACCATACTGGCTGATGCAATTAATTTAGGGCTGACGAAAATGGCCGAATCATGTCCTGGTACAACTTATGCCAAACTCTCATGGCTACAGGCTTGGCATATCCGTGATGAAACTTATTCAACGGCATTGGCCGAATTGGTGAATGCTCAATTGAAACAACCTTTCGCTGAAAACTGGGGAGATGGCACTACCTCCTCATCAGATGGCCAACGCTTCCGCGCAGGTGGCAGAGCTGAAAGTACAGGACATATCAATCCAAAATATGGCGCAGAGCCTGGAAGGTTATTTTATACACACATTTCTGATCAATACGCACCATTTAGCAGTAAGCTGATCAATGTGGGCGTTCGTGATTCAACCTATGTTCTTGATGGGCTGCTGTATCACGAGTCTGATTTACGCATCGAGGAACACTACACCGATACGGCTGGATTCACCGACCATGTTTTTGCACTCATGCACATGCTAGGGTTTCGATTTGCACCACGAATTCGTGATCTGGGCGATACGAAACTCTATATTCCAAAGTCAGACATAGACTATGCCGCACTTAAACCCATGATTGGCGGCACACTGAATATCAAACAGATTCGTACTCATTGGGACGATATTTTGCGTCTGGCCGCATCAATCAAGCAAGGGACTGTCACAGCGTCGCTAATGCTACGTAAACTCGGTAGTTATCCACGACAGAATGGTTTGGCATTGGCATTACGAGAGCTGGGGCGTATTGAGCGCACACTGTTTATCTTGGATTGGTTGCAAAGCGTAGAACTACGCCGTCGGGTTCAAGCTGGATTAAATAAAGGTGAAGCCCGTAATGCATTAGCGCGCGCCGTTTTCTTTTATCGATTGGGTGAGATTCGAGATCGAAGCTTTGAGCAACAGCGTTATCGAGCCAGTGGCTTGAATCTAGTGACCGCCGCCATTGTATTGTGGAACACGGTTTATTTAGAGAGAGCGACTAACGCCCTACGAGGGCATGGTCGCACAGTCGATGATACCTTGCTGCAATATCTGTCACCGCTGGGGTGGGAGCACATCAATTTAACTGGGGATTATCTATGGCGAAGCAAAGCCAAGATAGGTGGTGGAAAATTTAGGCCATTGCGCGCAATTGAAAAACCTTAGCGTGCTATATTTTCCGTTTCCTGAGACGACCCCTACAA